>JAKFCK010000610.1:0-23645 GCA_036676685.1 Chitinophagaceae bacterium
CCTCCGACGATCAGCGCCGTGCCGCGCACCATGCTCAGCATCGCCAGCGTCACGATGATGGGTGGAAGCTGAAGGAAGCCGACGATCATTCCGAACTTAGCGGGAAACAGCTGTTGTTAAAAGCCGATTAGCCTGAGCTAAGCATTCGGGGCATTACAGAGCACATGCGTTCGGTTCATTCGCGAAAGATCAAAAAGCGTTCAATTTCGCAGCTGGCACTCTGTTAAAGTTGTGGAAGTTGGGCGCGAATACCCCTCATTCTGAGGTTGAGATGATACTTTTTGTGGGGAGGAAATTTGATGATTGATTTTAACAAATTAATAAGCAATCTCTTTTCAACATTAAAAATATATTTGGCGGGCGATCGTTTTTGTAGTGGGCAAATTTAGAGTAAAGCTGGTAAAAACCTTTATTTTTGCCGCATTATGAAATGAAGCTGAGCCCTGTACACAATTTTGCAAGGCAAAGGCAGGACTGGTAAAGGTTTGAAAGGACCACACCGGAAAAAGTTCACCTGGTTTAAGATAACTTAAAATATTTCTATGGCTCAATTTGGAAAAGCGTCCGGCAAAAGAGGAAAACCAACCTATGCATATGCGATCATTGGTGTGGCACTGGTATTATTTTTATTCGGCATTGTGGGCTGGTTCTTCCTGAACTTAAGGAAGACAGGGGACTACTTTAAAGAGAATATCCAGGTACATGCTTTTCTTTCCCCCACGGCTCCCAAAAAACAAATTGACAGTCTTACCAATTTTATCTCTTCCATTCCCTATGCAAACCGGGTAGAATATGTGACCCAGGAAATGGCGTTGAAAAGATATAGCCAGGAAAACGATAGCACCTGGAAAAAGATCATAGATGCCAACCCCCTGCCTGAAAGTATCGATTTTTATATCAAGGCGGCATATGTGGAAAAGGACAGCCTGAATAACCTTGCCACCCTGCTGCAAACTACGTACCCGGGTGTGATCACAGAATTCCAGTTCCCTACGGAAACTGTGAGCAAGGTGAGCACATACGTGAAAAATGCGGGCATCATTTTCCTGATCGTAGCGGTTCTGCTCACCATATTGGTTGTATTTTCAATTGACAATACTATCCGCCTGGCCATGTATAGCAACAGGTTCCTTATAAAGACCATGCAAATGGTAGGTGCCACGCGTGGGTTTATCGCCCGCCCGATTAACCAGCGCGCAGTAATTAATGGCCTCATCTCTTCCGTCATTGCCATTGCCGCTGTATGGGGAAGTATATTATTGGTGGAAACGTTTATCCCGGACTTTAAACTGCTGCATGATACGCAGGGACTGATCATATTATTCCTGATCATTATCGTACTCGGCATTGCAATTTCCCTGATCAGCACGCATAGGTCAGTGATAAAGTACCTGAGGATGAAACTGGATGACCTTTATTAGGAGTTTCAAAGGTTGCATAGGTTTCAAAGGTATAAGAGGTTTAATGGATGGAATCTTTTGAAGTTTACATTATCTTGCAGCCCATAATAAAAATAAGATGGCAGTATCTAAAACAACAACAACCAAAACCACCCCCGTAATCAATACGCCTTTATTCGGAAAAGAGAATTATATGTGGATGCTGGCCGGATTGATCGTGCTGGCAATAGGATTTTTTTTAATGGCTGGCGGAAAAAGCCCGGACCCCAATGTTTTCGATGAAAAAGAAGTGTATAGTCCTGTAAGGATCACCATCGCCCCATTGCTGATAGTGGCCGGTTTCATTATAGAAATTGTTGCTATCATGAAGAAGCCCAAAACAGTTGTGTGACCCGGATTAACCTTGTTAATATCCTGCGCTGTTCCTGCAGCGCATTTTTATTGCTTAAATCCCCACGTTAACTTTTATCAAATCCTATAAATGGACATCACACAATCCATCATCATCTCTATCGTAGAAGGGCTTACTGAATTCATTCCTGTTTCTTCTACCGGCCATATGATCATCGCTTCCAAGGCCCTGGAAGTTCCTGATGATGATTTTACCAAGATGTTTACGGTCGCCATTCAACTGGGTGCTATATTGGCCGTGGTAGTCTTATACTGGAAGAAGTTTTTTGACTTCAGGAACTTTCGGTTCTACCTGAAACTGCTTGTAGGGGTTATACCCGCGATTATACTGGGCTTTCTTTTTGGTGACCAGATCGATGAAATGTTGGAAAGCACCACCACGGTAGCAGTGGCTTTGCTATTAGGTGGCATCATTTTGGTTTTTGTTGATAAGTGGTTTAACCACCCAACGATCCATGAAGAAAAAGACGTGTCTTTTGCCCGCGCATTTTTTATCGGTCTTTGGCAATGCCTTGCGATGGTGCCCGGTGTAAGCAGGAGTGCTGCATCGATCATCGGCGGTATGCAACAAAAATTAACCCGCAGCGCTGCAGCAGAATTTTCTTTTTTTCTTGCTGTTCCCACGATGCTTGCTGCAACCGGATATAAACTACTCAAACATTATACAGACCATGGTGGTTTCACCGGCGATGAAATACAACTGCTGGCAGTGGGTAATGTAATTGCTTTTATCACCGCCCTGTTGGCCATTAAATTTTTTATTGGCTTCCTTAAAAAGTATGGCTTCAGGATTTGGGGCATCTACAGGATCATTGTAGGAATAATTTTACTGATCCTCATCCAGACCGGGTACCTGAGGCCGTAAAATGGATGGAGTATAATAAAATAGTATATTCAGTGCTTATTTATTGAAACATGCAAACTGCTTCCAAAAAAGTCATTAACGGGTGGGCAATGTACGACTGGGCCAATTCCGTTTACAACCTCGTAATAACTACAACTTTTTTTCCAATCTATTATACAGAAATGACCAGGGGCGAACCATTTAATGGCACCGTGACTTTCATGGGGCGCTCTTTTGTAAATACCGCGCTGTATAATTATGCATTGGCTGCTGCCTATATGCTTGTGGCTTTTACGCTACCGATCCTTACCTCTATTGCGGATTATAAAGGCAACAAAAAAAGGTTCATGCAGTTTTTTTGTTATATGGGTGCTATTGCCTGCAGTTGCCTGTATTTTTTTAACAGTGAAAATTTTTCCTTCGGAATAATCTGTATGATGCTGGCTGCAATAGGTTTTTATGGCAGCCTTGTTTTTTATAATTCTTACCTGCCGGAGATCGCTGAAGTAAAAGACAGGGACCGGATCAGTGCAAGGGGCTTTTCTTTCGGGTATATAGGAAGTGTATTAATGCAGCTTTTTGGGTTTGGGCTGGTGTTATTTTATGATAAGATCCCGTTCCTTAAAAGTGAGGGGGATGCGGTGCGCCTTACCTTTTTATTGGTGGGTTTGTGGTGGATGGGTTTTGCACAGATCCCGTTTGGCCGCCTGCCAAAAAGCCGGGGAGTGATTGAAGAAACAGGTAATGGTAAAAATATCTTCACCGGGGGATTTATGGAACTGAAAAAGGTACTGTCACAGGTACGGCGCATGCCTGTAATGAAAAGATTTCTCACTGCTTTTTTCTTTTACAATATGGGTGTGCAAACGGTTATGCTGGCGGCTACGAATTTCGGGAGTAAAGTGCTCAACCTGCCTTCTACCAAACTCATCATTACAGTGGTACTTATACAACTGGTGGCCATTGCGGGAGCTTATTTTATATCCCGATTGTCTGAAAAATTCGGGAACCTGCAGGTGCTGATTTTTGTGGTGTTATTCTGGATTGTGGTATGCATAATCGGGTATATGATGCAAACAGAATATCATTTTTATGGATTAGCCATTGCCGTGGGTTTGGTCATGGGAGGTATCCAATCACTTAGCCGGTCTACCTTTTCCAAACTTATGCCCGAAACAAAAGACACCGCTTCATTTTTTAGTTTTTATGATATCACTGAAAAAATTGCCATCGTGATCGGGCTTTCTTCGTTTGGATATATCGAGGAGCTAACCGGGAGTATGAGAAATTCTGTTCTGGCGCTCATTCTATTTTTTGCCCTTGGATTGTGTTTTCTATATCTTGCCTTAACTAAACAAAAACAACTATCCTTAACCTGATTTTTTGTACTTTATTACCTGTAATCAATGAAACTATATACGATAAATACCGGTTACTTTAAGTTGGATGGCGGCGCAATGTTTGGCGTTGTACCCAAAAGTATCTGGAATAAAATAAATCCCGCCGATGACAATAACATGTGCAGTTGGGCGCTTCGTTGTTTACTCATTGAAGATGGCAACCGGTTGATTCTCATCGATAATGGTATGGGTGATAAACAGGATGCAAAATTTTTCGGACACTATTATATGTTTGGTGATGATACACTGGACAAATCCCTGGCTGCACACGGTTTTAACAGGGATGATATCACCGATGTGATTCTTACGCATCTTCATTTTGATCATTGTGGTGGCAGCATAGTAAGGGAAGGCGAAAAACTCGTTCCTGCTTTTAAGAACGCCAGCTTCTGGAGCAATGCACGGCATTGGAAATGGGCCACTGAACCCAACGAAAGAGAGAAAGCGTCATTCCTGAAAGAAAATATTCTTCCGATACAGGAAAGCGGCCGGTTAAAATTTATTGAAACATACCAAAAGGATTTTCCTGCCGGTATTATGATCCGTCAGGCTTTTGGGCACACAGATGCGATGATGCTGCCGCAGGTAAGCTACAAAGGAAAAACCATCGTGTATATGGCTGACCTCCTGCCTTCAGCCGGTCATATACCCCTGCCCTACGTGATGGCTTATGACATGTTCCCGCTTACAACGCTCAATGAAAAAAAAGCATTTTTAACAGAAGCACAACAAAACGATTTTATATTATTTTTTGAACATGACCCGCAAATTGAGTGCTGCACACTGCAACTAACGGAAAAGGGCATACGATTAAGAGATAGTTTTAAGCTAAGCGAAATATAAGTGAGCTTATCTTACGGTCAATAAGGAAGTGAGGGGATACCGCAGGTTTTTATAACTCATCATATCCACGATCACGCTGCCTACAGAGATCGGGCTTTCTACCCTTAATAATAAATGATTGGGGTCATCGCTTACCCATGCCACCATTTTTTCTCCCCCTTCAAACATCGTCCCTTTTACAAGCAGGGGTTTGAACTTAATAGCTTTGAATTTACCATACTTGGTTTTTATCCTTTCCTTCCCCATATAGCGGATATAAAGATGGTATATTTCATCGTCAAGGAACATATCAAACGGAATTTTATCACCAGGCTTGTATTTGTCGAAATTGATGTTGCGGGCATAATACATTGAACTCACCACATCCTGCATACAATCCGTTATTTTAAATACGCCGTTGGTACTCGCCGCTGTGTTCGTGCCCTGGTTAAAAGTAACATTCTCATATTTTTTATAACTGCCTTCATTCACGTTCCGGATAAACTTCATTGGTAAAAGTGTGGCCGTATCCACATAACTTTCATAACGGTCCCTTACTTTGAAAAAGTTATCAAAAAATGAATAAGTTTTGCCCTCTCCCACAAAATGATAGACCGTTTTGCCATTAAATCGTTCAATGTTGGTGCTAAAAGTAGCTTCGCCGGCACCGACAAAACCAACGAGCTTATAAAAAACCGTCATGGTCACCACCTCGCCATTTTTGAAGGCTGTATTCCTGATCCCACAAAAATCCGCGACAGGGCTGCCCGGCGACGGCGAGAAACTAAAACCAATTACAGCAATAAATAATAAAAAGGGTCTAAGGATTTTATTCATTCTCTTTTGTAATTTTTACGCCTAAAATTAAAATACTTCCTGCAATGGCGGGTAATACCAAATTGATGAGCCAAACACTCAGTGCCGCAGCCTGGATGCCTATAATATCGCTACTATATAGGGAAAATAATGCCACACTTGCTGTTGCCCTCACTGGTAACTCAGTAAACCCTATCGTAGGTGCCATAGCCATGAGCAAATAAAAAATAGTCAGTAACCAGAAACAGACGATAAAGTTAACCCCTATATTCATTACATACAGCAGCAGGATATATTGCAATATAAATACTGCGTAACGTAAAAATGAGAGGTAGAGAATTCTTAACAATTGTTTGCTTGTGAATTGCTCCAGCAACCGGACATACTTTAACGCTTTGCTAAGGAACTTCACACGTTCCATCAGGTGAATGAGCCATCCAATCCGGAGATAAAAAAGGCCGGTGAATACACTGGCAAAAAGTGAAGCAAACAGAAGGGTATTGCTGAAATAAGCCGGGATAGCTTCTACCGCCGCGGTTTTGGTTCCCGGGTAATATTTCAGCACAAGTATGCCAATGGTACCCATTACAAGGGTGACAAAAAACTGGCTGATACTCCCCAGGATAGTAAGAGTGATCGCCCTGAGCCTGTTCTGTTCCTGCACATAGAGGATCCTTCCCCCATACTCCCCGATACGGTTTGGAGTGAGCATGGTAATGCTGCACCCGGCCAATACAGACTTATACGCTTTGCTAAATGAGAATTGCTCCAGGGGCTGAATCTGTATCTGCCATTTGCGGGCTTCCAGGCCCCAGTTAACGGCAACGAGAGTCAGAGCTAACCAGAAAAGCGGGTTTGCCCAACTGTCCCTGATCTCCTCCCAACGCCGATTGAGGTTGGGTTGATTGATGATCTGCCTGTAAAGGCTATAGCTGAGTAAAACAAACACCAGGGGCCCAAGGATATAGTTGACTATTATTTTGATATTTTTGCTCAGCTACAAATTATTTAGTGGTAAAAATAGCCCCATTGCAAAAAACTTCAAAAATCATTTTAGGTATTGATCCGGGTACAGTCATTATGGGCTTTGGCCTGATCAGCGTGATCAACAAAGAGATACAGCTGCAGGAAATGGGCGTATTAAAGTTAGGGGCAAACCTGGATGCTTACGAAAGGCTGGAGAAAATTCATCATAGGGTTGCTGAACTCATTACGATGCACCAACCGGATTGTTTTGCCATTGAAGCACCATTCTTCGGGAAAAACGTACAGAGCATGCTCAAGCTGGGTCGAGCCCAGGGGGTCGCGATAGCCGCAGCAATGCAGGCCGGCCTCACTGTGAATGAGTATTCTCCCAAAAAGGTGAAAATGTCTATTACCGGTAATGGAAATGCGTCTAAAGAGCAGGTGCTGAAAATGCTGCAGCGTATGCTAAACTTTACCGATGAACCGAAATATTTTGATGCAACAGATGCTTTATCTGTTGCGGTTTGTCATCACTTCCAGGATAATCCGTTGATAAGATCAACCGGGAAAAAAGTAAAAGACTGGGCGGACTTCGTGAGTAAAAACCCGGGGAGGGTTCTCTGATAGTTCAAAGTTCCAGTTTCCCGAGCTTTCAGAAGTTCAAGAGGTTCAGGGTTCAGGAAGTTAAAGACTTTTCAATCGGTTAAGACAACTATGGTCTATAGTCCATGGACTATGGACCTCTTAAAGCGCACTCACAATCTTCTGCTGTATCCTTTCCATTTCTTCTTTGGTGACCGTTATTTTTGGCTGGGTAAAATTCAGGTCATTTGCTGTATTGATGGGCAGAAGATGCATATGAGCATGCGGTACCTCGAGCCCTACCACGCTGATACCACAGCGCCGGCAGTCCATGGTTCTTTCGATTGCTTTGGCAATGGGTTGTGCAAACAATAACATGCCCGAAAGATAAACCTCCGGCAAATCAAAAATTTTATCTACCTCAGTTTTAGGCACAACTAATACATGACCCTTCACCAGCGGAAAAACATCCAGGAATGCAAAAAACTGATCATTTTCTGCAATTTTATAAGAGGGTATCTCGCCCGAAATTATTTTGGAGAAAATAGTCATTGGTCACAGTTTAAAAACTAAAGTAATAAAAAACCCATCCAGTAGGGATGGGTTGATATAAAAAATTTGCAAAGACTACACCGCTATTTTCTCAACCCTGAATTTTATTACCCCCGCCGGCACATTCACTTCTGCCACCTCGCCGGGAACTTTTCCCAACAATCCCTTTCCTATCGGGGATGTAACAGAAATTTTACCGGCTTTAAGGTCTGCTTCACTTTCCGATACGATCTGGTAGGTAACCGTCTTTTTGGTACCCAGGTTAGTCAGTGTTACTTTGGTAAGTATGCTTACCCTGCTGGTATCTATCGTTTTTTCATCCAGGATACGGGCATTATTTACCGCTCCTTCCAACTGGTTGATCTTTGCTTCCAACATGCCTTGCGCTTCTTTGGCTGCATCATATTCTGCATTCTCTTTCAGGTCGCCTTTTTCTCTTGCTTCTGCAATAGCTGCACTGGCAGCCGGCCTGTCCACTGATTTCAATATATGCAGCTCGGCTTGCATTCTTTCAAATGTTTCCTGTGTTACATAATTTGTGTCTGACATAAAAATTCTTTTTAGTAGTATATAGAAAAAAAATACAACGCCCCAGATTGCCTCAGGCGTTGCATTGCCACAAATATAGTAAAATCTTTCCGGGAAAGAAGCAGAATACCTACAAATCCAGCTTTTCGAGCAATACCTTGCTCATTTTATAGAAGGCTTCGTGCGTATAACCGGCAATATGCGGGGTAATCAATACTTTTTCACTGGCCGTAAGGAAGTTAAGCGCTTCTTTTTCGTCGGCGGTGTATGACGAGAGATTTTCGTTGGACAGTACATCCAGGGCCGCACCTGCTATTTTATTGTTTTTTAAAGCATTGATAAGCGCGGCTTTTTCCACCACCTTACCTCTTGAAGTGTTGATGATATATGGCTGCTGTTGTAATGCATCAAAAAACTCCTCATCGGCCATGTGCAAGGTCTCATCCGTTAGCGGCACATGAAAACTGATTACGTTAGCATACCTGCAGAGCTGGTCAAGGTTTGCTTCTCTTGCAACTGCATTCCCAAAACCGGTTTTATATTTATCATAAGCCAGCACGGTAACGTCAAAGGCACTCAGCAGCTTGGTAAAAGCCTGCCCGGTATTACCAAAACCAATGATCCCCACAGTTTTACCACTTAATTCAACGCCGCGGTTCTCATCGCGTAACCATTCCCCTCTTTTCACTTCGTCTGCACTTTTGCAAATATTGTTCATCAGGCTTAAGAGCATAGCGATCGAATGTTCTGCGACCGCATTCCGGTTGCCTTCCGGGCTGCTTACGCAAGTAATATTTTTTTGCGTGGCATAGGCGGTGTCGATCAATTCGAGCCCACTCCCCAACCGGCCAATCCATCTCAACTGGCTGGCTTTATCAATGATCGCTTTATCGATCTTAAGCCGGGTGGTCACCACGAGCCCCGTGGCCTGCGGGATCATTTCGCAAAGGTCATCATAACTGATGCCTGGCACGTACAGCACTTCGTACCCTTTTTGTTTCAGGGTGTCCAGTAAATAATCGTGTGCGTGTGCTGTTACGATGACTATCATAAGGCGGCGATCATACTTATTTCTACATTCGCATTTTTAGGTAACCCTTTTACGGCAATTGTTTCCCGTGCGGGGTAAGCTGCCCCGTGGCCCTCGGCTCCCGCAAAATACTGTCCGTAGACCTCATTCATCGGGGCAAAAAGGCTCATATCGCTTAAAAATATTGTCGTTTTCACCACGTTGCTGAACTGCAATCCTGCTTCGGCCAGGATTGCCTTGAGGTTTTTCATTACCTGATGTGTTTCGTCGCTGATGTTGGTGTTGATAAACCCATCTGAACCGGGTACCAATGCTACTTGCCCTGAAATGAAAACCAGGTTGCCGGTACGCACTGCCTGGCTGTAGGGCCCGATAGGCGCAGGTGCATCCGGGGTATTGATGATTTGATTAGCCATTTATTCATTTATTTTTTCGTAGGGCAAATATATCTTTTATCAACCACCTATTTTTGCAAAAAATCTGCGGGATGAAAATTGTTGTGATAGCTGATGAAAAAGCCTTTGAAATCATAAAAAACAGCAACAGCGATGCGGAATGGCTGAGGTTGTCGTCACCTGCTATTCTATCTCAACATCCTGATGCGGATGCGTGTTTTGACCTGAGATCCGAACGGGCAACGGATGAAATTTTGTTAGCAGGAAAGCCATGTTTTATTAACAGTGTGCTGCAACCTCTTTCCGCCGGTAAAAATATCATCCGTTTCAACGGCTGGAACGGTTTTTTAGAAAACGATACATGGGAAGTATCCGGTGATGTGGGAGAAAATGCCCGCCTGGTTTTATCGTTCCTGAATAAGACCATTATTGAAACGGCTGATGAACCAGGATTTATTTCGCCGAGAATAATTGCCATGATCATTAATGAAGCCTATTACGCCAAAGATGAAGCCGTGAGTACCGAAGGAGAAATAGATACGGCAATGAAACTCGGAACAAACTATCCGCATGGCCCATTTGAATGGGCCAAAAAAATAGGGCATAAAAACATAGTGGCCCTCTTGCAAAAACTTGCTGAAACCGACACGCGTTATCAGCCTGCAGCGTCCCTGGTTAGAATCGCAGAACAATCATGAGCATTATTTTAAATATCGATACTTCTACGAGCCAGGCTTCTGTGAGCCTGTCAGAGAATGGATCGCTGTTGTTTTTGTTGCAAAATCCCGGGCAAAACGAACATGCGGCATTCCTTCAACCAGCAATAGAAAAAATACTAAAAGATGCGCAGGTATCTCTTGTAGACCTGGATGCCATTGCCGTAGTTAACGGGCCCGGCTCTTACACAGGACTTCGGGTAGCTATGGCCAGTGCCAAGGGCTTATGTTACGTAGCCAAAAAACCGCTCATCACGATTGGCTCCTTGCCCCTGATGGCCAAAGCCGCATTGGACAATCCCGGGCATTATCCGCCTGGGATAAAACGCTTATGCCCAATGATTGATGCCCGGCGAATGGAGGTGTTTACTGCCATATATGACCTGTCACTTCGTGAGATACTTACTCCCCAGGCTATGATCTTAACCGCAGAATCTTTTGTAGGCATCCTACTACAGGAACCCACGTTATTTTTCGGGAGCGGAGCGGCTAAATGGCAAACCATTGCCGGCAACGCAAATGCTTTATTTGCAGGGAGTTTCCCCACCGGGCCTGCAATGGCGGCTCTATCTTTCCAGCTTTTCAGGCAACAGCAGTTCACGGATCTGGCCTATAGTGTGCCCCTTTATTTAAAAGAATTTTACACCGGAAGCTGACGACATTTTTTTACAAATCAGGGCTTTTTAACATTCCCGAAAAAAAATAAATATTTAATCATCCGTATATTTGCACATTATCTAATTGTTCAAGCATTTTTAAAATTTATTTCCTATGACGGTAGCAACTCTATCAAATGAGCCGGTATCTGTATCTGCCATTGAAACTCCCGACACACTGAAGATTAACTATCATAATCTTAAGAAAGCAGCCTTAGTGTTAAGGGCTTTGAACCACAAGCTGAGACAGCAAATTCTGAACCTGATAGAATCAGAGAAAAAAATTACTGTGACAGAAATTTATGTACGCCTGCGTTTGGAGCAATCTGTTGCCTCCCAGCATTTGGCCATCCTGAGAAGGGCAGGAATTGTAACTACACAACGTGATGGAAAATTCATTTATTATACGGTTAATTATAAGCGTATTGAAGAAATCACAGGCGTAGTTGAAGACCTTATTTCTTAAGGTTTTTTTAGAAGTTTTAAAATAAAAAGCGGTTGTTCTACACCCGCTTTTTTATTTTTAATTTTGACATTCAAACGTTTGAAAATGTATATTCAGCAAATTTATACTAACTGCTTAAGCGAAGCAGCCTATTATATTGAAAGTGAGGGGGAGGCAGCCATCGTAGATCCCCTGAGGGACATTAACGAATACCTTCAGCTGGCCCGGGAAAGAAATACAACAATCCGCTACATCTTTGAAACCCATTTCCATGCAGATTTTGTAAGCGGGCACCTCGACCTGGCTAAACAAACGGGGGCGCCGATCATTTTTGGTCCCGGGGCAGTTACCAACTTTAAGGCGCACAACGCAAAGGACGGAGAGATTTTCAAACTTGGAAATATCTCCCTGGAAGTGTTGCACACCCCCGGTCACACCATAGAAAGCAGTTGTTTTCTGCTGAGAGATGGAAACAATGAGCCCCATGCAATTTTTACCGGTGACACTCTTTTTGTGGGGGATGTAGGAAGGCCCGATCTAAGCAGCGGGAACCTTAGCAGCGAAGAGCTTGCCGGTATTATGTATGAAACCCTCCAAAAGAAAATTCTGCCTTTGGCCGATCATATCCTCGTATACCCGGCCCATGGCCCGGGAAGCAGCTGTGGAAAAAATATGGGGCCTGGTAAACACAGTACTATTGGGGAGGAAAAACAAAACAACTATGCATTGCAACCACAAACCCTTGAGCAGTTCGTGCAACAGGTAACGCATGGACTGGAAACAGCCCCAAAATATTTTTCCATGAATGCAAAAATTAACCAGAGTGGTTATGAAACCATCGAAAAAATTGTAAAAAAAGGAACAACGCCCTTAAGCCTGGAAGAATTTAAAACACAAAGGCAGGAAGATTGTATCGTACTGGACACCCGCCATGCGAATGAATTCACCGAAGGATTTGTGCCTGGCGCTGTTTTTATCGGCCTGGAAGGAAGATTTGCAGAATGGGCCGGTTCCCTGCTCCCATTTGACAAACCACTATTGTTGATCACCCCTGCCGGAAAGGAAGAAGAAGCGGTGATCAGGCTAAGCCGGGTGGGTTTCGATAAAATGGTGGGCTTCCTTGAAGGCGGGTTTGAGACGTGGAGAAATGCGGGAGAAAGAACCGACATGATCATAAACGTGGAACCTGACGAACTGGTAATGGATATGCCGCATGATCCCAACCTGCTGGTAGTGGATGTGCGGCGGGAAACTGAGTTTGCCGATGGCCATCTCAAAGATGCCCTGAACCTGCCCCTGAATGAAATGACTGACCTGGCTGAATTGGCACAATTTGATGATACCCAAAATCTCTACATTCATTGTGCGGGAGGCTACAGGAGCGTGATTGCTGCATCCCTGCTTAAAAGTCATGGCGTGCACAACTTACGGAATGTGACCGGTGGGTGGAGTAAGATAAAAGAAGAAGAAAAGATAAAAATAGTCAAGGAAACCAGCTTATTGAATTGACCTAACCGATTTTCATGATGCCCTTTGTAATCATTTTTTGGTATCAAGGGGCATTTCTATATTAATAATAAGGGGAGCGGAACCTTTGACCAGCTATTATAGGTGTTTTACACCTGATAAAAAAAGGGGAAAACACGGTATTTTTTCCGTCATTTCCTCTTCTTTTTTCATTTTATATTGCCCATTTTTGTAATGGTTAAGAAGATGGTAGGTCCGTGCAGCAATTTCACCATGGTAAATGTCAAATTTTTGTTTCAGATATAGTTTTCATTTTTTAGTCCGCACCTAACTTTTGTATTCAATTAATGCCCGTTTTTTAGTTCGTACGTAATTTCGATTTTTAATCCGTTCCCTCATTTTTTTCTACCGGTTCAGATGTGGCGTCAATCCACCTCTCCCGGTATTCTTTTTTATAGGGCCACTTCCACCTGCGATGGCTCCAAAGATAATTCGCCGGATCCTGCCGGATAGTTTCTTCCAAAAAATCCCTGTACAAAAGGGTGAGTTCTCCTTCCTTCAATTCAGCTCCATTCTCAATCACCAGTTTAGGTTCAAATCGGTAATACCCTCTTCGCAGTTTTACAAAATTTACAAAAAAAACAGCCGTGTTATTTTTTCGCGCTCCTTTATCCGGGCCAGTGATAAACGGGGCTGGTCTGCCAAAAAAATAAAGCCAGTATGAACTGTGTGGGGCCCCGGGATTCTGGTCTGCCAGCAGGCCCAACATATATTGTTCCTTGAACACAACGTGCGCCCTGGCCTTAAATTCCTGCGCGGCCACCAACACTGTATTCCCTTTGTTCCTAAGATTATAAAACAGTCGGTTGAGGGCTTTATTGTTGATGCGCATATAAACACCAACCCAGGGAACATTACCCTGCCATGCCACTGACCAATGCCCATATTCCCAGTTCATCTGGTGCCCACTGTGCAACTGAATATTTTTACCCTTGTCCAACATCTGCTGTACCTCGCTAAAATCAAAACGCGCCCGATTGAAAATTTCTTCCCTGGATATACTTAACATTTTGATCGTTTCAATAAATGTATCCACGAGGTTCCTGTAAAACTGTTTGGCAATGAGCTCTTTTTCGAGGGGCGTTTTTTCGGGGAAGGCGATTGCGAGGTTGTTAAAGACAACTTCTTTCCGGTAACCCGCAACATGGTATAGAATAAAAAAGAAGAAATCGCTGATCCGGTATAAAATAAAAAAGGGTAATAAAGAGATGCAATAAAGTATGGGATAAATAATATAATACATAGTTCTAGTTAAAGCGGCCTCCTTTCGGTTCACGAGTTGCTACGCAGGATGATGAATTACAAAATAGTATTCTGCAGAATGGTGCTTCTTTCCAGGTGGTCTGTGTTATAATGCAACCCCCGGCTTTCTTTCCGCAACTCCGCACATTTCACAATAAGGAATGCCACGGTGATCATATTCCTCAACTCACATAATTGTGGAGAAACTTCTGTTCTTTCATACAATAACTCAGTTTCTTCGTGGAGGAGGTCCAGTCTCCTGGCTGCCCTGTGGAGCCGCTCATTATTTCTCACAATACCTACATAATCGCTCATTAATAATTTAAGTTCCTTCAGACTTTGGGTGATCAGGATCATTTCCTCCGGGGCCGTAGTTCCGGCAGCATTCCAATCAGGAAAATCTTCATCTTTAGAGCTGCCATGGGCATGGGTAAAGTTGCGACCGGTATTTTTGACAGCATCCTGGTAAGCCCGGTGGGCAAATACCATTGCTTCCAGGAGCGAATTACTCGCCAACCTGTTGGCACCATGCAGCCCGGTGCTTGCACATTCGCCCGCGGCGTATAAATTTTTGATCGAAGTGCGCGCCCACTCGTCCGTTTTTACTCCACCGCAACTGTAATGAGCAGCAGGGGAAACCGGTATCATATCTTTTGATACGTCAATCCCTATCGACAGGCATTTGGCATGTATATTCGGAAAATGTTCCAGAAATTTTTGCTGGTCCATATGCCTGCAATCGAGGTACACATGTTCGGTACCGTTTATTTTCATTTCGTTGTCAATGGCTCTTGCCACAATATCTCTCGGTGCCAGGTCTTTCCTTTCGTCATACTTTTCCATAAACGCCTCTCCCTTAATATTGCGGAGGATGCCGCCATCACCACGCACTGCTTCGGTGATGAGGAATGAATGGCCACGGATGCCCGCCTCGTACAGCGCCGTTGGATGAAACTGTATAAACTCCATGTTCTCAACCCTCCCTTTTGCACGGTAGAACATGGCCACCCCATCCCCGGTGGCAATAGAAGGATTGGTAGTGGACCGGTAAACCTGCCCGTTGCCACCGGTAGCAAGGAGCGTGATATCAGCAATAATTTTTTCGACATTTTTAGTACCCAGGTTTAAGACATAAACTCCGTAACATTCAATATCCGGGGTGGATTTTGTGACGAGGTAACCAAGGTGATGCTGGGTAATAATATCAATTACAAAACAATGATTGATCAGGGTAATATTGGCGCATCTTTTAATGGCCTCCAGCAAAGCCCTTTCCATTTCCTTGCCGGTAACATCTTTATGATGCAGGATCCTGTACTCACTGTGACCACCTTCCTTACCCAGTTTGTAATCGCCGTCAGGCTCCTTATCAAATCTTGCACCCCATTCAATCAATTCATTGATCCTGTCTACACCTTCTTTCACGACTATCTCCACCACTTTGGGGTCACACAGGCCATCGCCTGCGATCAATGTGTCTTCTATATGTTTTGAAAAGCTATCCTGGCCAAGGTCCATCACGCCGGCAATACCGCCCTGGGCATACTTTGTATTGGTTTCATCACTCTGGGTTTTAGTGAGGATGGTTACCTTTTTATCGGGGCGTTCCTGTGCTACTTTCAGGGCATATGTAAGCCCGGCTATCCCGGAACCAATCACTAAAAAATCTGTTTGCATATCAGGTAATTTGTAGCACTAAAATGTTTTATTATTCAACCCCTATCTCCGCGTCTATCCACACATTATTTTCTTTCAGTAAATTAATCAATTCCGCTACCGCTACTTCACTATTGATATTTTTCTTCACTACTTCTTTTCCCTGGTACAAAGTGATCTTTCCGGGCCCGCTGCCTACGTAACCAAAATCTGCATCCGCCATTTCACCTGGCCCGTTCACGATGCATCCCATGATAGCGATCTTTAAACCCTTGAGGTGACTGGTCACTTTCCTGATCCTGGCGGTGGTTTCCTGCAGGTCAAACAATGTTCTTCCGCAACTGGGGCAACTGATATATTCTGTTTTTGATATCCTCGTACGCACTGCCTGCAAAATCGAAAACGATGTATTATTTAGAAACTGGTGATTATTTTTTACGGGCAGGTAGGTCCTGCCACTCACCTGGCAGTTGATCATTTTTGAAGGATCATTCATCAGCCAGATTCCATCACCTATACCATCCAGGAACAACCCACCTGCCGTTGCTGAAAAATGAATGAGTTGTTCATCCATTTGTGCATGCATACTTTCCACGGCGATAATTACCGGGCATTGGATGTTTTTTTCCATCAGGGTACACACGAATGACCGTTTTTGCTGCATCGCATTCCGGCCGGTGGCATAAATGCAAAGAACAACGGTGTTATCATTCGTGATGCGATCGATGAGCTCTGTATTATCGTCTGAGACGTTCACCGAAATAAAATTCAGTTCCGGCGACTTTATCTCTGCGGCGGCAAAACTATTTTTATCAAAAAGAGGGAAGTACTTTCCAGGCTCACCGGCTGTAGCCCAGGTAGGGTAATCACAGATGACCTGCAACGTACCGGGCAGGTTGAAATTTATGGTTTTATTGGAAGAATAAATGTAGTCTGCTGCGGCATCTGCTATACTCCATTTATCTGTTTGTTCGTGATAAGTGTAGCCGAGAGCTTGCAGGTCTGCGTGACTGATAGTTTCGGCCAACATAAAATCGGCGATCACAACAGGCACATTTTTGCCGCCAATATTGAACAGGGAGTTGCTCTGCCGGCGTTTATATTCAAAAGGCGAATAAGGTAGTTTGGGTGTTGAAACAGGCCCCTGCTCAGCCATCTTTTTTTCCTCATATGCCCGGTACCTGTTCACAAGATCCAAACATACCGGAATTTCAAATTCAGGATCTTCGGTAAGGCTTACCCTTATCGTATCCCCGATACCATCTTCCAGTAGACTACCAATACCGATCGCAGATTTTATCCTACCATCTTCCCCGTCCCCTGCTTCCGTAACACCAAGGTGAAGCGGGTAACATTCTCCAAATTCATTGGTCATGTGATTAATAAGCAGCCTGTAAGCCTGCACCATTACCAATGGATTGCTGCTCTTCATGCTGAGCACTATATTATGGTAATCAAGGCTGCGGGCGATCCGGAGAAATTCCATTGCACTTTCTACCATGCCGTTGGCCGTATCCCCGTACCGGCTCATGATCCTGTCGCTCAGGCTTCCATGATTTGTACCAATGCGCATGGCCGTTCCGTATTCTTTACAGATCAATACAAGCGGTGTGAATCTTTCCCTTATCCTTTCAATTTCTTCAGCATATTCCTCGTCATTGTATTCAATCTGCTCAAACTTTTTCTTATCAACATAGTTACCCGGGTTTACCCGTACCTTTTGTACAATGCGGGCAGCTATCTCGGCGGCGTTGGGTGTGAAATGTATATCCGCAACTAACGGTGTAGTGTACCCTCTTTTAGCCAACTCCTCTTTGATCACTGCAAGGTTTTCGGCTTCATTTTTTGAAGGAGCGGTAATACGTACGAGTTCAGCACCGGCTTTGATGCACCTGATGCACTGCTCTACGGTGGCCATGGTATCCATGGTATCGGTGGTGGTCATCGTCTGCACGCGGATGGGATGATCCGATCCCATTAACAGGTCCCCAATCCTGACTTCCCGGGTTTTAAGTCGCCTGTAGTCGGTGAGTGATTCAGTATAAAATTGCATATAATAAAAAAAGGAAATTGAGTTTCCGCCTGCAAAGGTAAGTAACAGCTTCCAAGCGGGTGCGGACCCCGGGCGTTTAGGAACCTTTTCTAAAATTTTCCGCAGATGGAGGGCAAACTAGTTTTACCAGTCCTTTTCAGGTTTGTTGCCGCCCGCTTCATTAACCTTATGTAATTTATCCTGCAGGTTTTTTTCCTTCTGCATCAATGCTTTCAGCTTTTCCTCTGCATCTTTCTTGGTTATCCGGGAAGGTTTAGGCTTAGGTTCAGATTGTTCGTTCTTATTTTCTTTTTTCTCTTCTTCCTTATCTTTTTTATCCTGCTTTTCGTCCTCCTTTTGCTGCTTCAGCGCCTTTTGCAGGTTCTGTCGGGCATCTTCATTATTGGGATCAAACTTCAGGGCATTTTTATAGGCGGCAATGCACTCCGGGAGTTTCTTATCATTATGAAGCACTACGCCCCTATTGTACCAGGCATTACTTTTTTCCACTGGTTTCTGCAGGCGGGCAATAGACTTATCATAAGCTACTATTGCATCTTCCGGTTTTTCGTTTTTGTAAAGCGCATTACCGAGGTTGTATTGTGCTGTGCTGTTTCCGGGATTTTTCTGCACTACTTTATTATATTGCTCAGCTGCGGCCGGGTAATCTTTCCGGGCATAGGCCACATTCCCCTCCTTAATGATCACTTTTTCGTTCTGTGCAAATCCGGGCAAGCTGAACAGCATTAACAAAACAGCTGCAGCCGCTTTTAAGTCCAGTATTTTGTTTCTTTTCATTTCCCTGATAAATAATTCTATGACCAATACTATCAACGCCAATGCCAAAAACCACTGGTAATAGCTTTTATAGTTCACCAAAGAATCATCTTTAACAGCTCTTTGGTCCATTGTAGCCAGCTGGGCAGCGATCCTGGAAGCCACTTCTTCTGTATTTGTATATAACAGGTAAATCCCGTTACCTTTTTCTGCGATACCCTTCAATTCTTCCTGGTTGAGCCGGGAGATAATGGTATTCCCTTCGGCATCTGTTTTCATCTGTCCGGTGGCAGGGTCCATAATGGGGGCGCCCTCCGGGGAACCTATCCCGATAGTATTAATCACCACTCCTTCGCCGGCCATCTGTCCCGCAGTTTGCAGGGCGCTTTCGTCATGATCTTCGCCATCGCTAAGCAGCAACACCGCTTTGTATTTTTTCTCCTTTGTATTAAATGAGGCATAACACATTTTCAATGCATCACCAATCACTGTGCCCTGGGTGGGGACAGACTCTGTGCCGGCGGAGGAGAGGAACATTTTTGCGGCAGCGTGATCCCCTGTTAAAGGCATTTGCAGGTAAGCTTTACCCGCAAAGATCACGATCCCCACCCGGTCATTGGCCAACTTGTCTATCAGGCGATTCAGCAATTGTTTTGCCCTGTCTAATCGTGTGGGTTTTATATCCTGGGCCAGCATACTTTTGCTCACATCAATGGCGATCATTACATCTATGCCATTTCGGCTTATTTTTTCGCTTCCCTTAGGTACTCTCAGGTTAGCAAGGGCGAGCACGAGTAATGCCATTGCAAAGGTAACCAGGAGAAATTTATGGAAAAAACCCCGGTTATTGTATTTACCCATCAATTGGGCGACGAGTTCCGGGTCGCCGATCTTTTCAATTGTTTTTTTCTTTTTCCGCCGGGCCTTCAGGTACATGAACGTAATAAGAGGCACAAGTACCAGGAGGATTAGCAATTCGATATATTGAAATTGTGGCATAGGAGCTGGGGCTGTAAAGTTTATTTATTCAATCCCGTATTGATGAAAAAAAGTGCTATCTACATTTTACCTTGTAAAAAACCCAGCTCTTTCAGGATATCCTTTGTAATATTTATTCTTACGGACTTCATATCTATTTCGGGATCAGGAGATTTTACCAGCGTAACAAAGAAATAAACGTGCCGGTTTTCTTCTATCCAGCCGGTGATCCAACCGATATTGTTTTTTTCCTCGTCAAAACCCCAACCCGTTTTATAACTCAGTTTATAGAGGGTGTTGTTTTCCTGCAACATCATTTCCCGCACATTTTGCTGCACAGATTTGCGAAAAGGCAACTGGTCGAAATATAATTTTTTCATTAGCCCGAGTTGTTCATCCGGGGATATCTTCAATTTATTGTTCAGCCAGAATGAATCTATTGGCCCGGAAATATCCTTGTTTCCATATGCAAGGCTGTCCATCCATTGGCGCAGGGTATCCCTGCCAAGGCGGCGGGCCACTTCCTGGAAATACGGGACGGCACTAACTTTAAATGCCTCCCGGAGGTTCAGGTCTTTGTTCCAGTCATCATTGGCCCTTTTCACCCTATCCCATTTGATTACCATACTATCATTGGTAATTATTCCCGTTTGTAAGCCAATAAGTGCATTGGCGATCTTAAAAGTGGATGCAGGCGTAAAACGCATCGTATCCAGTTTCATATTGTACACGGTGATTTTGCCGTCCGTATTATTGAGCATAGTGAAACAGCCGTCTACATTTTTAGCATCGAAATATTTCTTGAGGTTATTATCAATTTTCGCCTTGTTTACAGAGCAGGAGTTTATGGCAACGACAAGCAGCAGGATACCCGCAACGCCTGGAAGGCCTTTTTTAGATAACAATAAAGTGAACAGTTTTTTCATTTTGAGGTTTTTGGGTTGATAAACCAGGATCACCTTTTGATTATAACGCTTCAGGTTTACTATTGTTATATTTGGTGGCTGTAGCATCCAACGCCTCGTAGAAACCGGCGCCAAATCTCCGCGTGAGGGGCTCCTTTAAAAACTGGTAGACAGGGACCTTTAATTTTTTCCCCAGCGCACAAGCCGCTTTGCAATGATCTTCGCGGGGCTGATAGTTGGCAAACTCTGTCTCCCCATCGCTGCTTTTGGTTACAATCACCGGGAAAAGATGGCAGCTTATTGGTTTTTTCCATTTGACTTTTCCGTCCAGGTAAGCCTGTTCAATTCCACATTTCACGATACCCTGTTCATCCCTGATACCATATACGCATACCGCGCCGTTAATGGTGGGGGTAACCCACCCAAATTCTTTATCATAAACATACCTGCCCTGGCGGTTCAATTCTTCCGTGCTCTTAGCATCAAGATAAGGTAACACAGCTTCATACACTTCATCGATTTTTTTCAACTCCTTTTTGTCCAGGGGCGCTCCGGCATCGCCATCCACGCAGCAAGCTCCTTTACACGCATGAAGGTCGCATACAAAAGCTTCTCTTATTAACTCATCACTTACCAGTACATGTTCAATAGCTATCATAGCTGCAAAAATACGATTAAGTGTTTGCAAGACAGCGGCTAAAAAAAGGGGCGACTGCTGTTAATTATTTTTCCAGCGGAAGGTATTAATCAGGTGTTCGATATCTGCCTGTAAAAACTCCTGAACGGGTTTAAGTGAATCAGCATTGGGAGTGGTATCAAAATAAAGCGCGCCGCGTATAAAATGCCGGCTCGAATCACTCATAAAAAACTGTTTGGCCGTGGCCGCATTTCCACCCACCCGAAAGAATACACCTGTTACCCCATTAGGGGTCCGGAACACACTGTCCTTTATGGATGTTGCCACGGCCTCATTCTTATTAGTCAGGTTAAAGGCATCATTCACCATTTTGTCAAACTGGTTTGTGCCAAGTGAATCTTTATACGAGCCGTCTGGCTGTTTTACTTTGTACAAGGCCTTGCCCCCGATATTCTTGTAACTTAAAAATATCCGGGCATTAAATTGCGGAAAGTCCACATTTCGCCAATAAGGATTTTCCGGGTTACTGTCAAAGTAAGTACTATCCGTTACGATTTTTGCGTAAGCAGGGTATTCAAAGCTGTAGGGGAAAGAAGGATCGTCGAATAACACATATGATCTTTCGGGGAAATCGATGTTAAAATATCCTTTTTTTCGTGATGTATAAGTGCTGTTGCATGCCGTGAATAAAATAAATAAAATTACCAGGAGAGATAAAAATACACGCATCGGGCTTTTCATAAATTAGACTTCTTCTTTTGTTTTTTGCTGAATAATCACCTTTACTTTATCTATCCTGTTCTTATTTATTTCCAGTGGAACAAATGTAAAATCCCCGCTGGTGAGCTGTGCATTTTCCTGGGGAAATTCACCGGCAATTTCCAGGACCAGCCCTGCTATAGAATCACTGTCTCCTCTTAAGATATCGAAGGTGTCTACCGGGAGGTTCATAGCCTTGCAGGCATCATTGATCATCAATTTCCCTTCAAAAATATAATTGAAATCATCTATTTTTTTGTTGATGCTTTCCTCATCATCAAACTCATCTTTTATTTCGCCAATGATTTCTTCCATGATATCTTCCAGGGACACTATACCGGAAGTGCCACCAAATTCATCCACCACGATGGCAAAGTGAATACGTTTTGTGCGGAACTCCTGCAGCAGGTCTTCAATCAATTTCTGTTCATGCACGAAATAAGGTGTACGTACCAGGAAGTGCCAATGAAAATCCGGCGGTTCGTGCAGGTGCGGCAGCAAGTCTTTTGTATGCAACATGCCAAATATATCATCCAGGTTACCCCGGTATACCGGCAGCCGGGAATAGTTGAGCTCTTCAACTTTTTTAATAATATCTGCAAAGCTGCTGTTGTGATCAATTCCACTCACATCCATCCTTGTTCTCATCACTTGCTTTACTTCGATGCCGCCAAACTTCCTTATCCCCTTTAGAATTTGTTTTTCTTCTACTGATGCCTCATGGTCGGGCAGCAGGTCAATGGCATAATCCAGGTTACTATTGTCTGTGGCCACAGAATTATCCGGGCCCAGTTTTTTCTGGATATTTTCTGTGAGACCCACGATGCGTTTACTTAACCTGTATAATAAACTATTAAAAATATCCAAAATAAGAGACGAAGAAGTAGCAAACCAGATACGGTGGTGTGCAGCCCATACCTTGGGCAATACTTCGGCAAAGAGTACAAGGAACAAGGAAATGGTGCCGATCTTTATCAGCAAAATAACCCCGGGTGAAAGGATCAGCTCAGATAGCCACTGATCCAACAGGAAATTTGTGATGAGGATAGCCCCGAGATTTACCACTACGTTGGCCACCAGCATAGACGCCAGCAGGGTTTTTGGTTGTTCCAGCAATGTAACTACTCTCCGGAACGAAGGGTGCTGTTTGGTCTTTAAACTATTTATATCCTTTACTGAGAGGGAAAAAAAAGCTACTTCACTTCCCGCAATCAGGAAAGAGAGCAGGTATAATACGGCTGCTACAAAGCAAAGCAGAATGGTAGCGGCAGGAGTTAAAACTGACAGTAGGTTGAAAGTAATAAAGCCTGTTAAGTCCAATACCGAATGATATTCCAAAATTGTTTGTTTTAATGAGAAATTCCCGTGTATGATCACGGCGGGGTTAAAAAGCGCATGTTTTTTTTTAAAAAGGTAGTCGCTCATCACCTCTTTCATCCGACGGAGGCGGTATGTCGCCTTCTGCATGGCCAAGGTTTTCCGGGGTTTCGAAGCCATGTGCTGCCTGCGTACCATCGTTCCTTTTATCAAGCATAATGAGGTTATCTCCAACCACTTCGGTTGCAAACT
>JAKFCK010000611.1:0-28966 GCA_036676685.1 Chitinophagaceae bacterium
TTGAGATCCTGTTCCGTACCGAAGATCGCCCTGGTTAGGGGGTAAACTGAACCTAGCACCGGCAGGGGGAAATACCAGCTTTTATTCATGTCGGTGAATGGGAAAATGTGTTGCCTCAAAGTAAAATACCCTCCGTGCGGTCCATAACTTTTTAATGGGTGATGGAAGGCAAAAAGGACAAGTTTACTGGCATTTTGGGCCAACATATCACCCAGCTGTGTTAATACCTCCGCAGGTGTTTTTGTAGGACAATCAGATTCTGCACCCGGTTTATCCTTTTCATGCAGCCACCACTGGCTGTCCATCATGATCAACGTGATATCATCATTTATTTTTACTTCATCCGGGCCAGGGCAACCGTCCCTCGGGAACATCTTTACATTTTTATTTCCGAGGATGTCTATGTATTGCTGCACCCTCAGGATAGACTCGTAACCATTAGCACCTCCGTTTGCCCAGTCATGATTGCCCGGAACAAAATAAACCTTTGTATCAGCTTTGCCCGCAATATGGATCTGCGAATCCAAAGGAGCTTTGGCAATATCGTAGGTAGGTAATGCTTCATCCGGCAGTCCTGTTTTATACAGGTTGTCACCGAGGTACACTACAGTAGTTTTGTCATTAAACGGTATTCTTTTTTTTACAGCTTCTACAACCGGGTGCCTTCCTTCAGGGGTAAGTTTACCTGCATCGCCTATCAGCACGATCGTTGCCTGTATGCTATCCTGTGCAAAAAGAGGGGAACTATAAAGTGAAAACAACAAACCAGAGAGCACAAAATATTTTATCATTTCTTATTCTTTTTGTTTTTTATCAATAGCAAATTTGCGAAACCATCTTCTGCAAATTCATTGGAAATAATTAAGTCGCCATCTGGCGTGAATGCAATGCCTTCAGGTTGTTTGTAAATGCCGGGATTTAGCTTATAGAATGTCTTAAATTCACCTTTGCTATTTAGGATGAGCAAGATCTTTTGAATAGAAGAAATAATGTATATATCCTTTGTAATCGGATTGATTGCAGCAGCCGAGGGGTGCAATCTTTTTTCGATGCCCAATTTCTGGTGCAGTGTGCTAATGTCATACACAATATGTTTTTGGAACTGGTCTGTACTATCCATATAATGAAACGCGAATGTGCTGAGGGTCTTTTTTGAATCTTCCGGGCAATCTTTGCACATGATCACGAGGTAAGAAGAATCGGGTGAGCCAAACATTGATTCAAATTCATTATCGCCGGAGGAAATGTCACCAATCTTGAACTGCTCGTTCACAAACTGGTTATTCTTAAAAGTAAGTTTCGTTATATCACCGTTACTCTCTATCACATAAAACGTACTGTCCTGCAAAACAAGGTCTTCAAAGTCTCTTTTTTTGTCAAACTTCCATTTTCTTAACTTTTTGGGTTCCTTCAGGGGAAACTTATAAATATCCCCTCCTTCATCAATAATGGCAAACACACTGGTGTCCTTCGCATAATAGGCAATTCCGGATATTTCGTCCAATTCTTGTGGAAGTTTAACCACATTTGGCTTAGAAAAGTTATACATATCAGAATCTGGGTAATTTTTTCCACTGTCTGAGAAGTCGCATGCGGCTGCAGAAAACAAGAGAGAGAGAAAAACCAATACTGCATGTGGTTTGGACAACATTGTAGTTGAGTATATTAGTGTAATAACCAATTTAGACAAATATCATGCTAACAAACCCTGCCTGTTGAGGCAAATAACTAGCTGATGTACTAAGCCGGGATTTTAAAAAAAGCCGTCATTTAAACCTGTCCGGCTGGAATGCGGTGATATCTATTTCAGGCGTAGTATTGCTGACTAACTGGCTTACCAACAGGCCCGTTCCGGTACCTTGTGATATACCCAGCATGGCATGTCCCCCGGCAACTACTACATTACCCAATAAACGGGGTTTACCAATATAGGGTAAACCATCCGGGGTTACCGGGCGCAGCCCGTTCCATATTTTATCCGCCGGCGGAAATGGAATGTCAAGCCCGGGGTAAAAAGACCGGGCAGCATTATAGATCCCCTGCATGCGTTTCACCAAAACTGTATTGTTGATACCACTCAGTTCCATCGTGCCGCCTATGCGAAGCCGCTGCCCCCAGGGTGTGATAGCACAGCGCCCATCGACCAGGATGGCGGGGTAACGAATATTATTGTCTACATGATCGTAGGTGTAACTATATCCTTTGCCGGGCTGAATCATTAAATGCACCCCGAGCATTTTACATAAAGCCGGTATCCAGCTGCCAGCGGCGATCACCACGTGATCACAATCAAATTTTTCATTCCCGCAGATCACTGCCTTCACCTTCCCCCCTGAGTTTTCAAAACCTGTTACAATACTATTGAGTTTGAATGATACGCCACTATGCTCCAGGTAAGTTTTTAGTACCCGCATCAGTTTGCCCGGGTCAAAATGGCAATCATCCCGGAATAACACTGCCCCGGCAACATCTACCTCCACACCAGGCTCCAGGGCCTGGACCTGTGCAGCGTTTAATCGCTCTACTCTCAAGCCAAGTTTTTCGGCTTCATCGGCGAGGTGATTTTCATGATCGAGCGTTTTTTGCTGTTTGCATAACATAAAACAACCCTTTTCTTCCATATCAAAGCTGTCACCCAGGGTTACACGCATCTCATTTATAAGTTCCCTGCTTAACATGAGGATATTGTTCAGGTGGGGGGCAGAGTTTTTTACATGCGCCGCGGTACTATGCTTAAAAAAATGCCATGCCCAGCGGATCAACTCCGGATCCAGCCTGGGTTTAATGTAAAACGGGCTGCTGCTGCTCAACATGTATTTAAAACCCTCTTTGATAATGCCGGGTGAAGCTAATGGAACAAAATGACTTGGGCTCATGTAGCCCATATTCCCAAAGGAGCATCCGTCATTAATATCTCCCCGTTCTATCACTGTGACTTTGTGCCCTTCCTTTTGAAGATAAAATGCGCTGCATAATCCTATGATTCCACCTCCGACTATAATTGTGTGAGCCATTAAACTGGTTTGTTTTAAAATTTGACCCGGTAATTTACTTATAAGCGTTCGTTTATATTGCAAAAAAACTGTTCGGTTTGAACAGCTTTTTTGCAATGCGATCGGATTTAATTTTTTCTTTGTTTGATCAGCCCGTCCAGTTGCTCCTTTTGTTTATTGAGTTCCTGTTCCTGGTTGGCAATATCCAGTGTGTTTTGAGCTATTTTGTCGTCTAGCTTTTTCTTCTGTTTTTCATAATCAATGCCATCGTCCCGGAGGTTTTTTAATTTTTTGTCCACCTTTTTCACGGACTCATCCTGGTCTTTAATTTTCAGTTCCAGGCTGGCTGCTGCCACGAACGGTTCAAAACCGTCAAGGTATTCTTTGGCTTTGGAATATAATTCAGCATTGTCTTCCACAGTGTAAAACCGGTCAAACTCATTGGATACTATCAAGGTTAACACCGCGTTGCCATCATCTTTATTACTCTTTTTTTCCGCGTTAAAATAAAGGGTTACCGGCTGTGCACTGATATCGGTAACTAAAACATTTTTGTACACCAGGAAACCTTTTACTTTTTTCGGCTTACCATAATTATTCATCCTGGTTTCTACTCCGTTTGTGACGGCTTCTGCAGAATAAGTAAGATTGTAGATCACTGCAGGTTGGGGAGATTTATTGAAAGTGGTGGTGCCGGTCTGGGATTGCGCCAATAAGCCTATACCAGGTATTATGGATGCCAGTACCAGGAGAAATGTTTTCATTTTTTAGATTTTACGTTGTGCAATAATACAATTCTTCTCACAAAACGGGGCGACGTATCCTGCCGGCCGGGTAAAAAAAGAGCTGAACGGCGCACCTGTTTTTATACCGGGTGTGTGAAATTATGTGCTAAATTTGAGGTATATAATTTATGGAAGCCTACGGTAAAATATTATTGATTGCCATGCCCGTCTTCCTGCTCCTGGTATTGTTCGAGAAATGGTACGGCTGGCGCAAAGGATTTGATACCGTGCGCAGCATGGACATGATCAGCAGCCTGAGCAGCGGCGTTACCAACGTTACAAAAGACGTGTTGGGATTAAGTATAGCCCTTATCAGTTATGGATGGTTAGTGGACCACCTCGCACTCATGCAAATCAAAGCCACCTGGTTAACTTACGTAATCGCTTTTATCGTACTTGATTTCGCAGGTTACCTGGTTCATGCGATCGACCACCGCATTAACTTTTTCTGGAACAGCCATATCATTCACCACAGCAGCGAAGAATTTAACCTGGCTTGTGCATTAAGGCAAAGCATTTCAGTGTTTGTAAGATTGTTCGTGATCCTTCTACTCCCTGCGGCGGTGCTGGGCGTGCCGAAAGAAGTGATCGCTGTAGTGGCGCCCCTCCACCTGTTCGCACAGTTCTGGTACCATACCCGGCATATCGGTAAATTAGGCTGGCTGGAAAAAATAATCGTAACACCATCTCATCACCGGGTGCATCATGCGATTAACCCGGAATACATGGACAAAAATTACGGGCAGATCTTTATTTTCTGGGACAAATGGTTTGGTACTTTCCAGGAGGAACTACCCGACGTGCCCCCGGTGTACGGGGTTACCCGCCCCGTGCGCACCTGGAACCCTATAAAAATTAACTTCATGCACATGGGCCTGCTTTTCAAAGATGCGTGGCGCACCCAAAGCTGGAAAGATAAATTACGTGTGTTTTATAAACCGACAGGGTGGAGGCCCGCCGACGTTGCGGAAAAATACCCAGTTTATAAAATAGAGGACGTTTATGATTTCGAAAAGTATGACACCCCATATTCAAAAGCCTTTTTAGCCTGGACCTGGTTTCAAACCGCCATGTTATTGTTGCTGATCAGTTATTTATTTGGCAATATTGCAGCGATAGGCAGCCCGGGCATTTTTATTTACGGGGCGTTCGCTTTTTTATTCGTGTATGGTTTTACCGAGATGATGGATGGTACAGCATATGCATATGCCTGGGAAATAGCCACATCGGTTGTCGGCATCGGTATTCTTTTTTATACAGGGGATTGGTTTGGTATTTCATCCATTCACGCTGGTTTAAAATATTTTTTGCTGATCTATTTCATTGCGGCGGCCGGAATGGCTGTATGGTTCAGTTTTACCAGGCGCGGATCTCAAAAAACCGGTTTTGCTATGCATTAACCGGGGATCGCCTTAAGGGTCATCTCGTTGTTGACTATTCTCCAGATATTTAAGGGGTTGCTGTTTTTTAGTTCGTCGGGTAAAAGGCTGTCGGGCCAGGCCTGGTAAGTTACAGGCCTTGCAAAACGTTTTATTGCATCTCCGCCTACGGATGTAAACCTGCTATCTGTTGTAGCCGGGTAAGGTCCGCCATGCTGCATGGCCAGGCCAACTTCTACGCCTGTAGGTACGCCGTTCAGGATAAGCCGGCCGCACAGGTCCTTGATTCGCTCCAGCAGTTCCTGTTGTTGTAAAATTTCTTTTTCTGTTGCAAGTATCGTCGCTGTCAGCTGGCCCTCCAGGTACTCCGCTACAGCCTGCATTTCTTTTATGTTTGCACATTGCACTATAATGGAATAAGGCCCGAAAACTTCCTGCTGTAGCCTGGGGTTAGCAATAAACGTCCTGGCAGTGGTGCTGGCTAAGGTCGGTGTAACCCATAGAAGCTCCGGGCCATCGGTGCGGGATCCTTCAAAGAGCAGTTGCACATCATCCTGCGCTAATGCCTGCGCTTTTTTTGTTGTATAATTTTTGGCGATTCCCTCATGCAACATTTTAGCAGGTTTCACTTGTGAAAGTCCATCAACAAGTGCCTGGCGGAAAGTGGCAAGGTCCTCGTTATCCACGGCGACCAGGATGCCGGGGTTGGTGCAAAATTGTCCAACACCCAGGGAAATAGAAGCTGCGTACATCGCAGCCGATCCGGCAGCATCAGTTTTCATTTTTCCCGGTAAGAGAAATACCGGGTTTACGCTGCTCATTTCCGCAAAAACGGGAATGGGCGCTTTCCGCTGGTTTCCCCAATCAAATAATTGTTTTCCGCCGGCAAAAGAACCGGTGAAGCCTACGGCTTTAGTAAAAGGATGTTTTACCAAAGCTTCACCTACTTCGGTAGACGCACCAGGCAGGTGGGTGAAAATACCCCTGGGCATATGTAATGCTTCTGCCACTTTGCTGACAATATTTGCCACCAGCGCACTCGTTTGAGCATGGGCCGGGTGCGCTTTTACGATTACCGGGCAACCTGCAGCCAGTGCAGACGCGGTATCTCCCCCGGCGGTGGAATAAGCAAAAGGAAAATTGCTTGCTCCAAAGACCACCACCGGCCCGAGCGGTACCATCATTTTCCGCAGTTCCGGTTTAGGCGGCTCGGCTCCAATGGCGGTGTCGATGCGAATGTCCATCCATAACCCACTGCGGCAAAAAGCACCATAACTGTTCAATTGAAAAATTGTCCGGCTTAATTCGGTATTTAACCTTGCGTTAGCCAGGTTGGTTTCTGTTGCTGCCATCGCCACCAGCGTTTCCCGCTCGTTTTCTAATTCATCGGCAATTTTACCCAGGAAGGCTGCACGGTCGGAAAGAGAATATTGCCGGTAAACATAAAATGCATTCCGGGCTTCCAGCATAGCGGTTTCTATTTCCACAGCGGTAGCATCTTTGAACATGTGAATAGTTATTTAATTACAAATCAGAAAAAAAGTCCCATAAAACTTTTCATCTTTACTATTTTTTGCAGCCTTGGCCCCATTTAATAATGATGTTCTCTTATTGAATGGCTTCAAATAATAATACCGCTACCAGGCCGCCCGTAATGGGCCCCACTATTGGTATCCAGCTATAGGACCAGTTACTATCCCTTTTGTTTTTGATCGGAAGTATCGTATGCATTATCCGGGGGCCAAGATCGCGTGCCGGGTTAATAGCGTAGCCGGTAGTTCCCCCCAGCCCGAGCCCGATGCCCAGCACGAGTAATGCAACAGGTAAGGCATCCAATGCGCCAAGTGTATCAAAAGGTTTGGAAATAAACAACACACCCAACACCAGCACAAATGTGCCGATGATTTCTCCCATGAGGTTATAAAATTTGTTATCGATCGGGGGATTAGTACAGAATGTGGCCAGTTTCAGGTCAGGATCTTCTGTGAGGTCATAATGTGGTTTGTAATGTATCCAGGCCAGTGTTGTGCCGGCCATCGCACCCAGCAGTTGCCCCGCTATATAGATCGGTACGTTGTTCCAGTCACCTGTTTTGAAAGCAAGGCTGATGGTAATCGCAGGATTTAGGTGTGCACCACTGGCAGCGCCGGAGATAAACACGGCCACAAATACAGCAATCGCCCATCCAAAAGTGACAACGATCCAGCCGCTGTTATTGCCGAGTGTTTTATTCAACACAACATTGGCTACAACTGCATTGCCCATTAAGACCAGGACTGCCGTACCAATAATTTCAGATATAAAAGGACTCATACAGGTGGCGTTGGTTTGTGAAAGTGATTAAAGTTATAAATATATTACTGTTATGCAATTGTCCAAAAAATCCCAATCTGATTAAGAGTATTTTCTTATCTTCAAAACCTGTTCAGATTTTTCTTCGATCGCCTGCCAGGCAAATATTTAATTTTTTCAAAACATGCATTTATCACCCAGGGAATCAGAAAAGCTACTGCTTTTTTTAGCAGGGGAATTGGCGGAAAAAAGGAAAGCCAGGGGGCTGAAGTTGAATTATCCGGAAGCCATAGCCTTGATCAGCAGTCACCTCCAGGAAGCCGCCAGGGATGGAAGATCGGTGGCGGAAGTAGTGCAGTATGGTGCTACTATTTTAACGGCTGATGATGTAATGGAAGGCATACCAGAAATGATCCATGAGATACAGGTTGAAGCCACCTTCCCTGACGGGACAAAACTCGTGACCGTGCATGATCCTATCAGGCCGGCGTGAAGGCAATAAACTTTCAAAAATTATTGTATGATACCAGGTGAATATATTTTAGCGGAAGCGGATATTGAATGTAATGTCGGGCGGGAAACTGTTACAATTATAGTAGTGAATACCGGCGACCGACCTGTACAGGTGGGCTCCCATTTTCATTTTTTTGAAGTGAACCGTCAAATGGAATTTGACCGGGAAAAGGCGTTCGGCAAACGATTGAACATTGCAGCGGGTACTGCTGTTCGCTTTGAACCCGGTGAGGAAAAGGAAGTTAAACTGGTAACATTTGGCGGCACCCAAAAAATTTCTGGCTTTAATAATCTTGTAGATGGTGAAATAAATAATGTTGGTACTTTAAATAAATCACTGGAAAAATCCGCTGCACTTCATTTTAAAAATAAAAAGGCATGAGTTTACATATCAACAGGAGAAAGTATGCCAATATGTATGGTCCCACCACGGGAGACAAAGTGCGGCTGGGGGATACGGAACTGCTGGTGGAAATTGAAAAAGATTTTACCGTTTATGGGGATGAGGCAAAGTTTGGCGGTGGCAAAACGATCAGGGATGGCATGGCACAATCGGCAACGGCTACACGAAAAGAATGGGTGTTGGATTTTGTTATTACCAGCGTGATGATCATAGATCATTGGGGAATTGTGAAAGCTGACATCGGTATAAAAGATGGGAAAATTGTGGGTATAGGAAAAGCCGGTAACCCAGATACCATGGATGGTATCACGGAGGACATGGTGATTGGTGCCAGCACAGAAGTACATGGCGGCGCCGGCCTGGTTGCCACGGCCGGCGGCATCGATACACATATCCACTTCATCTGCCCGCAGTTAATCGATCACGCGTTGTTTAGCGGTATCACTACGATGTTGGGCGGAGGTACCGGCCCTGCAGACGGTACAAGTGCCACCACCGTCACGCCTGGGGCATGGAATATTCAAAAAATGCTGGAAGCGTCGGATAACCTGCCGATGAATATTGGCTTTTTCGGTAAAGGAAACTGCGCATCTTTTCGCCCCCTGGAAGAACAGGTGGAAGCAGGTGCAATAGGGTTAAAAATTCATGAGGACTGGGGAAGTACTGCTGCAGTCATCGATGCCTCTTTGCAGGTAGCCGATAAACACGATGTGCAGATCGCGATCCATACGGACACCCTGAATGAGGGAGGATTTTTGGAAGATACCATGAATGCCATCAATGGCAGGGTGATCCATACCTTTCATACCGAAGGAGCCGGTGGCGGGCATGCACCTGATATTATCCGGGCAGCGATGTTCCCGAATGTATTACCCTCTTCTACAAATCCTACAAGGCCTTACACTGTCAACACCATTGATGAACATTTGGATATGCTGATGGTATGTCATCACCTCGATCCTAACGTGCCGGAAGATGTTGCTTTTGCTGACAGCAGGATTCGGCCGGAAACAATTGCGGCAGAAGATATCCTTCATGATATGGGTGTTTTCAGCATGATGAGCAGCGATAGCCAGGCCATGGGAAGAGTAGCCGAAGTGATAACGCGTACCTGGCAGACGGCGCACAAAATGAAAGTGCAACGAGGACCATTAGCCGAAGACGCGGAAAAAAATAATGATAATTTCCGGGTAAAAAGATACGTGGCTAAATATACCATCAACCCTGCGATTACACATGGTATTGCAAATTATGTGGGCTCGCTGGAAACCGGGAAGTTGGCGGATATTGTGTTGTGGAAACCTGCATTGTTTGGTGCAAAACCAGAAATGATCATCAAAGGCGGAATGATCATCGCCTCCAAAATGGGAGACCCCAATGCATCAATACCAACCCCGCAGCCTGTTATCTACCGCCATATGTTTGGGGCACTGGGAAAGGCTGTACACGCTACCTGTGCAAGTTTTGTTTCGGGTATTTCATTGGAGCAAAAAATCGTGCAGGGATATGCATTGCAGAAAATGCTTCTACCAGTAAAAAATTGCAGGAACATATCCAAGAAAGATCTTGTTCATAATGACGCCACGCCAACAATTGAAGTAAACCCCGAAAATTACGAGGTAAAAGTTGATGGCGAACATATCACCTGTGCACCGATGGCGGTACTTCCGCTGGCACAACGATATTTTTTATTTTGATACTGCCCAGGCCCGGTATAAAAAAACAAAAATGCCCGTAACTGAAAAAATAGGACATCTCGATACATTCCCGTTGCTGGAACGAAAAATTGATTACCTGGTGCTGGAATGGTTTGAAACCAATAAACGTATCCTCCATAAAAAAACCATTGGCGGTAAAGACATCAGTATGAAATTCCTGCAGGATAATCCTCAATTTACTATTGGGGATATTGTGTTTGCTGATGACACATCCATCGTTGTGATTGATATCAGGGAAGTGGAAGTGATCGTCGTTAAGCCCCTTGATATGCAGGAAATGGCAGCCATCTGTTATGAAATAGGCAACAAACACCTGCCGCTTTTTTACCAGGAGGAAGAAATATTGGTGGCTTTCGAAAAACCTTTGTTCAACTTCCTGCAGGCTGCAGGATATACAGTAGAAAAAGGCATGAGGAAACTTACGAGTCCGCTCAAAACAACAGTAGAACCTCATGCAAACAGCAGCAGCTTATTTAACCGTATTATGAAACTTACAACAGACCAGTCATGAGTCCCTCACTCTTAAGCCTGCTGCAGCTATCCGATCCCGCACTGCCCATTGGTGGGTATGCGCATTCTGCCGGGCTGGAAACTTTCGTTCAGCAGGGCATCATAAATAACAGCAGCAAGGCAAAGGAGTATGTAACTGCAATGCTAAGCCGCAGTTTATCTTATACAGACGCCGCATTTTTATCACTGGCCTGGGATGCAGCCCGGGAGGAAGACCTGGAGGAGCTGTTAAAACTCGATGAAGAATGTACAGCAGTAAAACTCCCGATGGAAATAAGGCAGGCCAGCCAGAAGCTGGGCACCAGGCTGATTAAAATATTTCACCCCCTCTGTCCGCAGAAATTAACGGCTGATTTCAGGGAAACGGTTGCGGCACAAAAAACAACCGGGAATTATCCCGTGGTATTTGGCATGTATGCGGCTGCGTTAAAGATTGAAAAAAGGGAAATGCTTACCGGGTTTTATTACAATGCTGCTGCGGGAATGCTTACAAACTGTGTTAAGCTTATTCCCCTGGGGCAGCAGGACGGCCAGGAGCTATTATTTTCATTACAGCCGCTCATTCTTGAACTGGTAGAAAAAACGATGGAGCCTGACGAAGACTTGCTTGGGCTGTGTTGTACAGGTTTTGACATTGCAAGTATGCAGCATGAGCAGTTGTATTCAAGGTTATACATGTCTTAGAAAAATTTAAAAGTATGCAGGAGAGAAATTATATTAAGATCGGCGTTGCGGGCCCTGTGGGGTCGGGTAAAACTGCGCTGATCGAACGATTGTCAAGGGCAATGTTTGATGACTATAGCCTGGCAGTAATCACTAATGATATTTACACGAGGGAGGACGCTGAGTTTCTTACAAAAAACAGCCTGCTTCCGCCCGAAAGGATCATTGGTGTGGAAACAGGCGGATGCCCGCACACGGCTATAAGGGAAGATGCAAGCATGAACCTGGAAGCAGTGGAGGAAATGGCCACAAGAATTCCGGGTGTGGAAATTATTTTTATCGAAAGTGGCGGTGATAACCTTTCTGCAACTTTTAGTCCCGACCTCGCAGACGTAAGTATTTTTGTAATAGATGTGGCAGAGGGGGATAAGATCCCCCGGAAAGGTGGTCCGGGCATCACGCGGAGTGACCTGCTCATCATCAATAAAATTGACCTTGCGCCTTATGTGCATGCCGACCTGGATGTAATGGAAAAAGATGCGAGGAGAATGCGTAATGGCCAGCCTTTTGTTTTTACAAACCTTATGAATGGGGAAGGATTGGATGCCGTGATTGGCTGGATAAAAAAATATGCGTTGATGGAAGCAATAGATGAACCCCGGTTGTTCCGATGATTGCAGGATTATCTATACAGGCACGCCACGATAACGGGATAACTTTCTTGAAAGAATGTTATTGTGATCCGCCATTTAAAGTGGCCAACATTACAGAGGATAAAAAAACGCATATGCTCCGGCTTATGCTCATGAGTTCTTCTCCAGGTGTACTGGATGCCGATGAATATAAGATCAACATTCATCTTGAGCAAAATAGCTGCCTGCAGTTGCACACGCAATCTTACCAACGTTTGTTCGCCATGAAACAGCAGGCGGATCAGCATACTAAAGTGCACCTGGAACCGGGCAGTTCTTTTTGTTTTATTCCTCACCCGGTGGTGCCGCATAAAAATTCTAATTTCCGTGCATGTACAGATTTTTACCTGGCCGGGGATTGCAGTTTGATCTTTGGAGAGGTCCTCACCTGTGGCCGGAAATTAAATGGTGAAATTTTTTCTTTTTCCCGTTACCATAATATCACAAGGGTATATATAAATGACAAGTTGGTAATAAAAGAAAACCTGTTAATGGAACCTTCGTTGATCGACCCGGAGGGATTGGGTGAAATGCAGGAATTTACACACCAGGCCAGTTTAATTTACCTGGATGAAAAAGTTGACATAAAGGAACTCATTCCGCAGATATTATTATTACTGCAGGGGCAGGAAAATATTAAGCTTGGCATCACAGCAGCACCTGCCAATGGTCTTATCCTCCGCATGCTGGGGCAGAAGGCAGAACAATTGTTTGAGAGCCTTAAATTAGTTGCCAGCGTTTTATTGCAAATGAAAAGTGAAAAACCAATTGCCTATGTTATCTGAAATTTCTCTTCTTATATTATCGGCTATAAGCATTGCATTCCTGCACACCATATCAGGGCCGGATCATTACCTGCCTTTTGTTGCGCTGTCCCGGTCAAGGGGATGGTCAGCATTAAAAACAACGCGATGGACGATGATATGTGGGTTCGGTCATATCGCCAGTTCGGTGCTGTTGGGCCTTTTTGGGGCAGCATTGGGCTGGAGCATGTCATCTATCGCCTGGTTGGAAAACATCCGGGGAGGTATTGCCGGTTGGCTGATGTTGTTGTTTGGCTTATTCTACGGTTGTTGGGGACTTTACCGGGCATACCGCAACAACCCACACAAGCACTTTGATCTTGAAGACGGTGGTGATATTTATGTGTATGAACACAAACACGGGGAATCAGTCACTCCGGCTAACAGGCATAAATTAACGCCCTGGGTGATGTTCGTTATTTTTATTCTCGGGCCCTGCGAACCGCTGATTCCTTTGTTATATTTCCCGGCGGCTGAAGATAATTGGGCCGGTATGCTGCTGCTTATCCTCGTGTATAGTTTAGTTACTTTGATCACCATGGTCACACTAGTACTTTTAGGCAGGCGGGGAATTTCATTTTTAAAAACGGAAAAACTGGAGCGTCACGTACACAGCCTCGGCGGACTAACCATTTTTATTTGTGGCGCGGGGATGTTGTTTATGGGGTGGTAGAATATTAAGCTAAATAATTTTTTGCCAGTGCATCGAAAGAAGCTGTTTGCTCCGTTATCCATTGTTCATCTTTATTCATTTCTGTAGCCATTAATTGTATCACCCGGGATGCTGTTTGCATTGCAGCCCGGGCATCCAGGAAAAGTAACCGTGTTCTCCGTGCTAAAATATCTTCTGCAGTCTGGGCCATCTCGTTCCTGGTTGCAAGGATCACACAACCTTGTGTATAAGGATATCCAGGGTGCAGCAACTCCCGCCACGCCGGATTTTCTTCGTATAGTTTTTCTAATAGCCCAAGGTCTGATCCATAATATTCTAATGGGCCGCCTGCTTTAGCGCCGGGAGACCAGCCATGAATTTTTAAAGAAGTGGTTATACATTTTCTTTTGAACATACCGGATAGTGCACAGGCTTTATTGATCACGTCCTCCGCCATTTTTCTATAAGTGGTCCACTTACCCCCGGTGATGCTGATGAGGCCGGATGAGGACACCAGGATAACATGGTCGCGTGGCATTAAAGAGGTTTTGTGCACGGCACTTGTTCTCACCAATGGGCGCAGGCCCGCAAATACGCTAAGTATATCTGGCCTTGTAATAACCTGGCCCAGGTACGCATTCAGGTTGCGAAGAATAAAATCTATTTCTTCCTCGAGGGCAACGGGTTCAGCGGAAATATTTTCGATCGCTGTATCCGTGGTGCCCACGACAACCTTGCCATGCCAGGGAACAGCAAATAAAACCCTGCCATCCGTAGTTGCAGGGATCATCAATGCGGTATCTCCCGTGAAAAACTTTTTGTCGATCACCACGTGCACTCCCTGGGAAGGCGACAATATGGGTCGTTTGCCCGGTTCATCCATCGCCAACACGGCATCCGAAAAAACACCCGTGGCGTTAATAAACATCCTTGAGTGGGCAAGGTATTTTTTTCGTGTAATGGTGTCTGTTAGCTCAACTGCAGTTATTTTACCTTTTGTTTTATTGAACCCCGTCAGTTTGCAGTAATTCAGGAGTGTGGCCCCCTGTTCCGCTGCGGTTTGGGCCATGTTGATGGCGAGGCGGCTGTCATCAAACTGGCCGTCCTGGTAACTTATTCCGCCTTTTAGCTTGTCTTTTTTTATCGTTGGCAGCAGTGCCGATGTTTTTTTAACAGATAAGATACTGGTCTTCCCCAACCCGAGTTTCCCCGCCATTACATCATAAAAAATAAGCCCGGCACCGAAATACCATTTCTCCCACCATTTGTAAACCGGGATCACAAAGGAACAATTATCACTTACATGTGGTGCATTTTTAATTAGATAACCACGTTCCTTCAGCGCATCCATCACGAGTTTAAAATTCCCCTGGGCCAGGTAACGCACACCGCCATGCAGGAGTTTTGTTGACCTGCTGCTGGTACCTTTTGCAAAATCATCCTGTTCTGCCAGCAGTGTTTTGAATCCCCTGGAAGCCGCATCGATAGCAGTTCCCAGGCCAGTGGCCCCTCCACCTATGATGATGAGATCCCAATGGGCCTCATTTTCCAGGTGTAAACGCATTTTTTCTCTGTTCATCGTAATCATTTTGCCGCGCGGCCATCCGGTTCACCAGGCTAAATTTTATTTAGTCATGGCAATCGTAGCATTCACGGCTTTTTGCCAGCCTTTTGTCAGGGCATTTCTTGTTTCATCGGGCATGAGCGGTTCAAAGGATTGGTTTACCTGCCATTGTTCCTGTATCGCATTTACATTTTCCCAATATCCAACAGCAAGGCCGGCAAGGTATGCCGCCCAGAGGGCAGTGGTCTCGGTAACGGTTGGACGCAGCACTTTCGTTTTTAAAATATCCGCCTGGAATTGCATAAGCAGGTCGTTGGAAGTGGCGCCGCCGTCGACCCTGAGTTCTTTTATCGCAATGCCGGAATCTGCTTCCATCGCTTTCAGCACGTCCATGGTCTGGTAAGCGATACTTTCCAGGGCAGCGCGGGCAATGTGACCGGCCGTAGTGCCCCTCGTGATGCCAAACATGGTGCCCCTTGCATCTGCATTCCAATGCGGCGCCCCCAGCCCTGTGAAAGCAGGTACCATGTACACGCCATCGCTATGTTCTACTGTTGCCGCGAGTGCTTCAACGTCCGCAGATCTCCTGATGATACCCAGGCCATCGCGCAACCATTGTACCACTGCCCCGGCAATAAATACCGATCCCTCCAAAGCATATTGTGTGCTGCCATTTACCTTCCAGGCGACGGTCGTTAATAAATTATTGCTGGAATACACCGGTTTCTCTCCTGTGTTCATCAGCATAAAACAACCGGTGCCGTAAGTATTTTTTACCATGCCAGGTTGTGTGCACATCTGCCCGAATAATGCAGCCTGCTGGTCACCCGCAATGCCTGCAATTGGAATATTTTTAGCCGTCAGGATATTTTGGGTACTGCCATACACTTCACTGCTGCTCCGGATCTGTGGCAGCATATTGCCGGGCACCTGCAGGATCTCCTGCAATTCTCCGTCCCATTCCAGTGTGTGAATATTGCAGAGCATCGTGCGGCTCGCATTGCTTACATCTGTGGCGTGTACCTGGCCCCTCGTGAGGTTCCAGAGCAGCCAGGTATCAATAGTGCCGAATGCCAGCTCACCTCTTTCCGCTTTTTGGCGGGCGCCGGGTACGTTGTCCAGTATCCATTTTACCTTTGTGCCGCTAAAATAAGAATCGATCACGAGGCCGGTTTTTTGTTGGATAAGTTTTGCGTGCCCTGTAGCTTTTAGCTCGTCACAAAATGCGGCAGTTCTCCTGTCCTGCCAAACAATGGCGTTATATACGGGTTTGCCCGTATTGCGTTCCCATACTACGGTGGTTTCCCGCTGGTTGGTGATGCCAATCGCCGCTATATTTTCCACGCTTAACCCGGCCTTCACTATCGCTTCCGTGGCGACACTTAGCTGGCTGCTCCAGATCTCGTTGGCATCATGTTCTACCCAGCCGGGCTGCGGAAAAAATTGTTTGAACTCTTTTTGGGCGATGCTGACAATGGATCCCGTTTTGTCAAAAATGATCGCCCTGCTGCTGGTTGTGCCCTGGTCAAGTGCAAGAATGTATTGCGTCATATGAAGCGTTTCGATTGGTTCCTGAATGGGTATGAGGCTTTAAGGTACGCATTCTGTGTGAAGGCTTTGCGCTTCCATTTTCCATCTTTCATCGAGGAACAGCCCAGGAATATTTAAAATTTTGAGAGCGTTATTAAAAAATTTGGCTGCAAAACTTCCACTCATTATCTTTGCCGTCCTTTAAACAAAACGCCGCGTTGGTCAAGGGGTTAAGACGCCTCCCTTTCACGGAGGAATCACGGGTTCGAATCCCGTACGTGGTACAAAGCCTTTCCATTCTGGAAGGGCTTTTCTCATTTTAGAATATGGAGAAGAAGAAGGAATCACCTGGTTCCCTGCCTGCGTGATGCAGTCAGGCAGGGAATCCCGTAGGTGGCACAAAGCCTTTCTATTCTGGAAGGGCTTTTCTCATTTTAGAATATGGAGAAGAAGAAGGAATCACCTGGTTCCCTGCCTGCGTGATGCAGTCAGGCAGGGAGTAACGTACATCGTACAAAAGTTACCTTTTCTTTTTTGGAAGAGTTATTTGTTTTCAGCTGTAATTTTATCAGTGGGTGTGAGTTACAAAGCAATGGTGCCTGTAACCCATTCCGCTTTTAGTTATATCCCAATCCCCACCTGGATCATAAAATATTCCACGGGCGCCCGCCCTCTCTGGTAAGTGAGCCGGTTGCTACCTGCATCATAGGCAAGGGAATTTCGAACAACATATTTTATTGAACTTCCCCGGTTATAGGTGGCCCGCAAGGTGAATCTTGCCTGGTCAGGTTTTGGACCACCGGCGGTGAACCCAAACCCAATACCTTTATTGAATCCCGCGCTTGATGTTCCCCCAAGGTCTACTTTTTCGATACCCAGGGCAGTTTCCAGTGCGTTCAGATTTTCTTTTGTACTGCTGAGGTAGAAATTTCCTCCCGCAATAATATCTACGAACGGGTTAAAGGACCCTGTAGTAACCGGGCGAAAGCGAATGACAGCATTAAGATTAGCGATGCCATAACTGGTTTTAAAGTCTCCACTGAATCCATTTATGTTTACATCCGAGATAAACCTTCCATAATAGGTGTAGCCTATTTCCCCGCCCAGCCTCAGGGGCGAATTTTTTTGTTTTTTGCCCCAGGAGAACGGGTTGGAAACAAATAAAATTGAGGCTCCGAATCCGACGTTGCCCATCCTGTTCTCTATCGCCTTTTGCATTTGTTCGGAAGGCAGCGCTACATGCAGTGTTAAACCGGCATCAGCAACACTGAGATCATCATTCCTGTTGTAGCTTGTTACTTCTGAAGTATCCTGGGCCTGCAGGGTTATTGTGCCGAGTAAAAGCACGTAAAAGATCAAGCTGGTTTTCATGCCGAAGGAGTTATTGCCATAAAAATATATATTTAAATGAATTGGTATTAAAAAATATTCGGTTTTGTTAGCCCGTAACACGTAATTTTGCCTCGCAAAAAATAGATAACATTTTAAAAAGTCAGTTATGAGTACAGTAAAAGTTGCCATCAATGGTTTTGGAAGAATCGGCAGGTTGGTTTATCGCCAGATTTACAACATGGAAGGCATCGATGTAGTAGCAATCAATGATCTTACAAGCCCGGCAGTATTGGCGCATTTGCTGAAATACGATAGTGCACAGGGTCGGTTTGGCCAGGAAGTCACTCATACCGAAAATTCAATTGTAGTTAATGGTGATGATATTAAGATATACGCACAGAAAGATCCTGCCCAGATTCCATGGGGATCTCATGAGGTGGATGTAGTGATTGAAGCTACAGGTTTCTTCACCGATAAAGCCAAGGCAGAAGCGCACCTTACGGCCGGTGCAAAAAGAGTAGTGATCACTGCCCCCGCCACCGGCGATTTGAAAACAGTTGTTTTTAATGTGAACCATAGTATCCTGGACGGAAGTGAAACTATCATCAGCTGTGCAAGTTGTACCACGAATTGCCTTGCGCCGATGGCTAAGACCATGAATGATAATTTCACGATCATCACGGGTATCATGAGTACTATCCATGCGTATACAAACGACCAGAATACACTGGACGCACCCCATGCTAAAGGAGACCTTCGCAGGGCGAGAGCTGCTGCTGCCAATATCGTTCCCAACAGCACTGGCGCCGCAAAAGCCATTGGACTTGTGTTGCCGGAGTTGAAAGGAAAACTGGACGGCGGTGCGCAGCGTGTACCTGTGATTACCGGCTCCGTAACGGAACTATACAGTATTGTAGAGAAGAAAGTTACTGCAGAAGAAGTGAACGCAGCAATGAAAAAAGCCAGCAATGAAAGTTTTGGTTATACGGAAGACGAGATCGTAAGCAGTGATGTGATCGGTATTACTTACGGTTCACTTTTCGATGCTACGCAAACTAAAGTGCAGGCTGTTGGTGATCATCAACTGGTGAAAACAGTGAGCTGGTACGACAATGAGAACAGTTACGTAAGCCAGCTGGTGCGCACGGTGAAACATTTTGCAGGGTTGATAAACTCCTAATCCCAAAAGGGGAACTGGTTGTGGTGAAGGTAAAAGCAATATTTTTGTCTACCGGGCTACAAATCCGGGTTTTTCCTCTACGGGAGATGTAACGGATATTAGATCTTTACTTAACAATAACTTCCAGGCTCTCATATAAGAGAGCCTGGAATATTTTATAACCTTTAAAACTAAGTTCCCCCTTTAGGGGGACAGGGGGCTATGAGTAAATTTTCAGATTTTGATTTTAATGGCCAAAAAGCCCTGGTGCGTGTAGACTTTAATGTTCCGCTGGACGCAGGGTTCAACATCACCGACGACAACCGGATGACCGCGACAATACCCACCGTGAAAAAAATCCTGGCTGATGGCGGTAGTGCCATTCTTATGAGTCACTTCGGCCGCCCTAAAACCGGGCCTGAAGAAAAATATTCTCTCAAACACCTCGTTGCGCATTTACAGGAATTACTTGGGGCGGATACTAAGGTGATGTTCGCGGATGACTGTATCGGTGAGGATGCTTTCACGAAAGCGGCCAACTTAAAAGCGGGTGAAGTTTTACTCCTGGAAAATCTTCGCTTTTATAAAGAAGAAGAAAAAGGGGACAAAGGTTTTGCAGAAAAATTAAGTAAACTGGGAACTGTATATGTGAACGATGCATTTGGCACGGCGCACAGGGCGCACGCTTCCACTGCAATTATTGCCGATTATTTTCCTGCCGGCAAAAAGTTGTTTGGCTTATTGATGGAAGGGGAAGTGATCAGTGCTGAGAAGGTGTTGCATGGTTCGGAAAAACCTTTCACCGCTATTATCGGTGGAGCAAAGGTTTCCGACAAGATCCTTATAATTGAGAACCTGCTGGAGAGAGCGACAGACATTATAATCGGCGGTGGTATGGCTTATACATTTATTAAAGCACGGGGCGGAAAGATTGGTGGCTCACTTTGCGAAGATGACCGCCTGGATACTGCGCTGGAAATTTTAGAAAAAGCAAAAGCTAAAAATGTAAGTATTCACCTCCCGGAAGATTCCGTGATCGCTGATAAGTTTGCGGCAGACGCAAATACTAAAGTTGCAGTGAGCGACGCTATACCCGATGGATGGATGGGCCTCGATATTGGACCCAAGGCTGTTGGTATTTTCCGGGAAGTGATCAGTAAATCAAAAACAATATTATGGAATGGCCCGATGGGCGTTTTTGAAATGGAAAAATTTGCCACAGGTACGAAAGATATTGCCATGGCCGTTGCGGAAAGTACCGGCAACGGTGCTTTTAGCCTTGTGGGTGGGGGAGACAGTGTGGCAGCCGTGAATAAATTCAACCTTGCTGACAAAGTAAGTTATGTGAGCACCGGCGGAGGCGCGCTGCTGGAATATTTCGAGGGAAAAGAATTGCCCGGTATTGCGGCGATAAAGTAAAAGTGATAATGACTAATTGGCGGCCGCACTTTCACAGTGCGGCTTTTTTATTCTGGACTTAAAATTGTACAAAGAATAAAAACTTTGCATTCCCTAAAAGAATATTATTTTTAAATACTTAACTAATAAAAAAAACAACAATGAAAAGTATAACCACACTTGTTATTTTAGGGATCCTTGCCGTGATCTTATTTATGGGCTGCAGCGGCTACAATGGCCTGGTAAAACAGGAAGAGAGTGTAAAAAAAGCATGGAATAACGTGCAGACCGAATACCAGAACAGGGCAGACCTGGTGGGCAACCTTGTGAATACTGTAAAGGGGGCAGCCAACTTTGAACAAAAAACTCTAACTGATGTGGTGGAAGCAAGGGCAAAAGCTACAAGTGTAAACGTAAATGCTGATAACCTTACCCCAGAAAAAGTAGCAGAGTTCCAGGCGGCACAGGGCCAGTTATCCGGCGCGTTAAGTCGTTTATTGGTAACAGTAGAAGCCTACCCAACCCTAAGGGCAACTGAAAACTTTACCAAATTACAGGGCCAGTTGGAAGGGATTGAAAATAATATTAAGAATTCACGCCGTGTTTTTAACGACGAAGTGAACTTATATAACACCAAGGTAAGATCGTTCCCTATGAACATCCTTGGTGGAATTTTCGGGTTCCATAAAATGGAAGGATTTAAGGCAGATGCCGGTGCAGAAAGGAAAGTAGATGTGAACTTTGATGACATGAATAAAAAATAATCACTGGCCTTCCTCAAATTTCGGCATGAATAAAAAAAGTTATTCCGGTTATATTATCGGCGGCATATTGGTTGTGGTGGGCATCTGGCTCATCACAACCTATAACGGACTGGTGAAAAAGGATGAGAAGGTACAATTCCAGTGGAACGAGGTACAAAATGCTTACCAACGCCGGCTGGACCTTGTGCCGAACATTGTAAGTGTGGTAAGGGGCGGTGCCCAGTATGAACAAACTACCCTGCAACAAGTGACAGAAGCAAGGGCAAAAGCCGCCGCCATCAATGCCACAACCATAAACGCAGCCAACTACCAGCAACAAACAGCAGCGCAGGATGAACTGGCGGCAGCAGCAAACAGGCTACTCATTACCATAGAAAAATACCCGGATTTAAAAGGCACCAAAGCGTTTACCGGCCTGCAAACGCAGCTGGAAAGAACAGAATTACGAATAAAACTTGCCAGGAAGGATTTTAATAAAGAAGTGGCTGTGTATAATAGTTCAGTAAAAAGTTTTCCCACCAAAATTGCGGCATCTATTCTTGGGTTCCCTCCACGGGAGGGATTCCAGGCTGATACTGGTGCGGATAAATCGGTGGAAATAAAATTCTAATCATGCAACTGTTCCCTTTTTTTAAAAAGAAGCCATTATTTACAGCCGATGAAACCCGCCGGATCGTTTCGGCTATCCGTAGTTGTGAGCAAAAGACGAGTGGGGAAATACGGGTGTACATAGAAGCAAAAAATCCTTATGTAAGCCCCCTTGACAGGGCAGTGGAAATTTTCGCCAAACTGAAAATGGAACAGACAGAACACCGAAATGGCGTTTTACTTTACATCGCTTATAAACATCACGAGCTGGCCTTATTTGCAGACAGTGGTATTTATGAAAAAGCCGGTAAGGCATTCTGGGATGCGGAAGTAAAAAAAATGATTGCTAATTTCTCCGATAATCACCTTCCCGAGGGTATCATTGAATGTGTGCTGGACGTGGGCGACGTGCTAAGCGAGGCCTTTCCTTACATGCCGACTGAAGATAAAAATGAATTACCGGACGATATTGTTTTTGGACAACTATAACCCAGCACAAAAGTGAAAAAAAATATTCTATTCCTGGCCATGAAGAAAACCTGCCTGCTGATTTTGGCGGCTTTTTCTTTTATGCTCGCTTTTGCGCAGGCGCCCTTTAACCCAGATGATCTGCTCAAACCCAGGACCGGAACGCAAACCCTGGTCAACGATTTTGCAAACGTGTTAACCCCGGATCAGAAGCAGGCGCTGGAAAATAAGTTAGTCACACTGGATGACAGTACCTCTACCCAGATCTCCGTGGTTATCGTTCCTACCATTGGCAGTTATACCATCAGCGATTACAATGTAGAATTAGCGAGGGCCTGGGGTGTTGGTGGTAAACAATACAATAACGGCGTTGTGCTACTTATCGCTAAAGAAGACAGGAAACTGGATATAACCGTTGGTTATGGTTTGGAAGGAGCCCTACCGGATGTGGTTTCAAAATCTATTATTGATGATATCATTGTACCTAACTTCAAGGGTAATGATTTTTACCGCGGTATCGACCAGGGAACAGATGCCATCATAGCGGCAGTAAAAGGGGAATATAATGTTGCAAGAAAAAAGTCCGGGAGCGGTGGCATCTCCACGGGAAAAATAATTGTGATCATTATCGTCATCCTTTTTTTACTCATGTCCTCTGGTGGTAACAACCGGGGGGGAACTTTCATGAGCAGGAGAGGAGCAAGGGGACTGCCCGGCCCGATATTCTGGCCGACCGGTGGCGGTGGCGGCGGCGGTTGGGGCGGCGGAAGCGGCGGTGGTGGCGGTGGCTTCGGCGGATTTGGTGGAGGCGGATTTGGTGGTGGGGGATCGAGCGGCAGTTGGTAAACGAAAAATTCAGCCCCGGGTAATCTCGAAATTTTTACCTGCGATTCACCGGAGGCGAAAATATAAAGCGGCTTCCTGATAAAGAAGCCGCTTTACTTATATACTTTACTACTTTATATTTTACCTACTTAAAAACCCCGTCAATATAATTCCCTAATTCTGCTCCTTTAGCTTTAGTTAACTTATCAAATACGGCTTTAAAAGAAGGATCAATGTAAGAACGGTATTGGGCAGGTATTGCATTTCTAAAGTCGATGATATAGTCGATACCTGTTTTTATCTTTGCCATATCGTTCACTTTTAAAAGATAGGCGCCAAATTTTTCTGTCATCATTATTTTTTCCTGGGAAGCCGGGCTGTTTTTATAAGCCTCGGCTATCACGTCGAAATCAGCTTCCGTGCCCTGGGCTATAAGGATATCATTGACTGCAGTGCTAAGACCGCCTTTTGCATCATGGCTATACTTTTTTGCAATAGAGTAAGCATTCGTGGGGTCAAGGGCAACCAGGCCCTTTAACGCTGCACCTGCTACAGAATAAGAAGAATCGTTTACCATTTGTTGAAAGATCGGGAGATATTTTGCATTGCCATTTCTTACCAGGAAACTGATGGCCGCGGCTTTTGTTTTTTTATCACGGTCCGTTTTTGCAATATTCTCGATAGATTCAAGCACGACGGCGTCTGACTTATACGGTGTGGCAGCAATTTTCTGAATGGTATACCTGCGCAATGCTGCAAACCTGTCATTCAATCCTTTTGCGATCTCGGGCATACTTTTCTTTGCAAAAAAATCCAGGGCTTCCTTGCGGTCCAGGTAATTTTTTGCATTTTTCCATTGCGCAATAAAATTCTCTTCAGACTTATTATCGGTTTTTTCTGCTAACAGGATCTTATCTGCATCCACATTGATAAGGTCAGGTTTCGTGGTATAAGGAAACGAAAAGCTATCCAGCCTGTTTTCGATCCACAACGTCTGCCGTTGTTTTGTGGCTCCTGTATAAATATCAATCGCAACAGGCAGCTTAAAGACTTTTCCTGTTTTTTGTGTTTGTTCAACATATACTTTGGCCCTACCCGGCACATCATAATTATAGCTGATCTTTAGTTTGGGATGTCCGCTCCCGTAAAACCATTGGTTCCAGAACCAGTTCAAATCCTTCCCGGTGATTTCTTCAAATGCAAGGCGCAACTGGGCTGCTTCACCAGCCTTGAATTTATTGGTGGTAAGGTAGTTGTTCAGCGATTTAAAAAATGCATCATCTCCTACATAATTCCGCAGCATGTGAAGAATGCGGCCTCCCTTGTTGTAACTCACTGCATCAAACATATCTTCTTTGTTGGCATAATGAAATCTCACGAGGTCTTTATTTTCGCTGCCACTCATGAGATAACCCTGCATATCTTCAAAGTTGTGCTCATCGGCGTGATCCTTACCATACTTGTATTCATCCCACAGGTATTCGCTATAGTTTGCAAAACTTTCATTTACGGTAAGGTTGCTCCAGCTTTCAGCTGTTACCAGGTCTCCAAACCACTGGTGAAATAATTCATGGGCTATCGTCTCCTCCCAAACATTACCATCGGCCAGTTGCCGGTTGTTCTGGTATGCACCGTCCTGGTGCAAGGTTGCGGTTGTATTTTCCATCGCACCACTCACGTAATCCCGGCCCACGATCTGGGCATATTTGCTCCATGGATAATCCATACCCAATTTGTCTGAGAAGAACTTCATCATTTCAGGGGTATTGCCAAATATTCCTTTGGCATAGGGAGCGTATTCCTTTTCTACGTAATAGCTTACTTCTTTCCCTTTATAAGGTACATCTTTCACCACGCTGTATTCCCCTACGCCCATAAAGAAAAGATAGGGAGCATGAGGAAGGTCCATATGCCAGTAGTCTGTTCTTGTGCCATCGGCATTTTTCTTCTGGCTTTTCAATAAACCATTGCTTAGGGTCACATATTTTGCAGGAACAGTCATCGTTATTTCCTGCGTTGTTTTTTGATTCGGTTTATCTATGGTAACAAACCATACACTGCTGGCTTCAGTTTCGCCCTGCGTCCAGATCTGTGTTGGCTTGCCTGGCTCTTCTCCTTTGGGATTAATGAAGTATAATCCTTTTGCATCAGTAATTGCCGCACTTCCTTTTACTTCCAGCTCGTTTGGCTTGCTTACGTAGTCTATATATATAGTATAGGATTCATTTCTTGTGTAGGTTTTATCCAGCTTCACATTTAATTGCATGCCATCATACACATATTTCAAAGGTGTTTTGGTGGCACCCTTCGTCATAGCAACTTCTTTTATGTCCATACCCTTCGCATCAAGCAATAGCGAATCAGTTGCATAGAAGTGTGGTTTTAATGTGATCCATTCTTTTCCATACAGGTAAGACTTGTCATAGTCAAAACGCACATCCAGCTTAGTATGCACCAGGTTATTCACCCGGTCGTAAGTAGCCCTGTATACATTTTTCCAGGAAGAATCCTGTGGTTCTTCGCCCGGCTGCGCCCAAATAAATCCCGGTAAACACATAATTGCAAACACCAATAAAATTTGTTTCATACTTATTTTCATTTTGCCGTAAATGTAAATGCAGTTTTGCTCTTGGGTTGTTAATTTTTTACAAGTGGCGGATAATTCATTATTGCCTAGCTTTGTAAACAAAGTTATTTTTAGATGAGAACCCTTATTTTTTTGGTCTTTTTATGCGGGAATGTATGCATCGGCAAGGCACAGCAGAATTATTTTGTTTACCTGCAAACTGATAATAAGCAGCCGTTTTATGTGAGGGTTAATGAAAAAGTATTCAGTTCATCGGCCTCCGGCTATGTGGTCATTCCTAAGTTGCAAAATGGCACGCATGTTTTTTCTGTAGGGTTTCCCAAAAATGAGTGGCCGCAGCAGGTGATCCCTGTACCGGTAGTTAATAAAGACCAGGGATTCATCCTTAAAAATTTTGACAACAAAGGCTGGGGTTTATTTAATATGCAGACCCTTGATGTGGTAATGTCTAACTCAAACCTCGCCAATTCCACCACAGCGGCCACTACAACCACCAGGACAGATGAATTTTCCAATACGCTTGCGGAAGTTGTAAATACTCCTTCTATCAAAGAAATTAGCAAAGAACAGCCTAAAGTAAAGGATATACCAAAACCTGTAGAACCTACTTTACCTGTTGCAGAAACTCCGAAGGCTGACCCTGCTCCGGCAGGGACTATCCGGGACAGCACAATGCTGAATACCCCACCAACTACACCAACTATAAATTCCGGTGCCATAAACGACAGCGTAAAGTCAAATGCAGCCGTTGCAAACGGCAGCATAAAAAAAATGAGTGAATCCGCCACTACTGAGGCGCTGTATATGAGTTACCTCGTTCAGGAAGGATCCAGCCAGGACACAATCGAAGTTATTATACCTGTGGACGCAATCATAGTGCCTGCACCAGTGGTTGTGGAACCAGCAGCGATAAAGGACAGCGCCGTTGATGTTACCCTGCCGGGTAAAAAAGAAACTTCTGCCGACGGTAAAACGCCCAAATTCATCGATATTGAACTTGCTAATCCCAATGCATCAAAAGACACAGTGACGGTTGCCACTAAAGAGCAGGCTACGCAGGATCAGCCACAGGTGCAACCGGCTGCAAAGCTGGTAGAGGCGCCTGCTCAAGAGCAGGTTACTACTTTAAAAATGATCAATTCAGATTGCAAAAGTTCGGCAGGCGAAGCCGATTTCCTGAAGACCAGGAAAAAAATGATCGCTCAAAAGAGTGAAGACCAGATGATTAATGCTGCTCAAAAGCTTTTCAGGCAAAAGTGTTATAGTACAGAACAGGTTAAAAACCTGAGTACCCTCTTGCTGCTACAGGAAAATAAGTACAAATTTTTCGATATGGCTTACCCGTTTGTATATGATACAACCAATTTCAAGGACCTGGAATTTCAACTTACTGATCCCTATTTCCTTAGCCGGTTCCGGGCAATGATCCGCAAATAACCAAGTCATCATGCCACGGTTTTTTATCGAAGTAGCATATAAAGGAACGAATTACGCCGGTTTTCAACGCCAGGATAACGCTATAACCATACAATCTGAGGTAGAAAAGGCCTTAAAGATCTATTTCAGGCAGGATTTTTTGCTCACGGGTTCGTCCCGTACGGATGCCGGGGTGCATGCCAGGCAAAATTTCTTCCACTTCGATACTGATTTTGTGCCCTTGCAGGAGAATTACAGCAGAACCGTTTACCACCTGAATGCGATATTACCCCCGGATATTGTAGCCCGGGCGCTTTTGCCTGTGGCCCCGGAAGCACACTGCAGGTTTGATGCCGTGTCCCGGACCTATCATTATACTGTTTACCAGCGCAAAGATCCATTCCTGGCAGATACCGCTTTTTACTATCCCTACCGGATTAATACCGAAATACTAGATGCCGCGGCCTCTGAACTTCGGAATCAAACCGATTTTGAAACGTTCTCAAAGAAAAACACGCAGGTGTTTACTTTTCAATGCAGCATACTTTCCAGCGAATGGACAATAACACCCGACAGGTTAATATATAGTGTTACTGCAAACAGGTTTTTGCGGGGTATGGTAAAAGGGCTGGTCGGTACCATGTTAAAGCTGGCTACAAGGGGTGAAACTATGGACCGCTTCAGGGAGATCATTGGTTCCCATAATCCTGCCCAGGCGAATTTTGCTGTTCCTTCCCACGGGTTATGCCTGCAAAGGGTAAGCTTCTGAATATCTGTAGCTTAGTTCGCTGGCTTTCGGCGGGGCTGGTGAAGATGTTGGAAAATTAATTGCCAACCTGGAACCCTGATGTATACTGGGTTCTGGGAGGAAGGGGCTTTTATTAAAGGATTATTAACAGGAAAAGTTCAAATTATTTTTGGTGAGAAGAAAATGCGCCTTATCTTTGCCGTCCGCTTTTGAAAAAAGGCATTAGTTCTTAGAAAAACCTCCCTCAAAAAATTGGAATTATTTTCGGGTTATTTCAATTAAAATTTGGTTGGTAAATGATTCACACCTACTTTTGCACTCCCAATTAAAAAACGGGTTTTTTTCACAGGAAAAAGTAAAAGAGAAAGTAAGAAAGTTGAATTATTTTTTACGAAAATTTGGTGGGTTAGAATAAGCCACCTACATTTGCACTCCCAATTAAAAAACGGGTTTTTTTCGCAGGAAAAAGTAAAATAAGAAAGCAAAAAAAATCGGGTAAATTTCTACAAAAATTTGGTGGTTCAAAATAAGCCACCTACATTTGCACTCCCAATTAAAAAACGGGTTTTTTTCACAGGAAAAAGTAAAATTAAAAAGCAAGAAAATTTGAAATAAAAGTCACCAAAATTTGGTGGGTAATATAAAGGCTGCTACATTTGCAACCCCAATCAAAAAGGGAAGCAAAAAGTAAAGCTTAAAGATCTTTGAAAGTTAGGAAACAATAGCAACAAACAAGGTAATGTTAACGCACAAATATTAATTTAGAATTTGACGTTAATTTCCAATGAAATTACACAGTCAGATCATAACAACTCATTTACAATGGAGAGTTTGATCCTGGCTCAGGATGAACGCTAGCGGCAGGCTTAATACATGCAAGTCGAGGGGGATTAACTGGGTAGCAATACTCGGTTATGAGACCGGCAAACGGGTGCGGAACACGTACGCAACCTTCCCAAAACTGGTGAATAGCCCTCCGAAAGGAGGATTAATACACCGTAACATAATGAAATGGCATCATTTTATTATTATAGCTCCGGCGGTTTTGGATGGGCGTGCGCCTGATTAGGTAGTTGGCGGGGTAACGGCCCACCAAGCCTGCGATCAGTAACTGGTGTGAGAGCACGACCAGTCACACGGGCACTGAGACACGGGCCCGACTCCTACGGGAGGCAGCAGTAAGG
>JAKFCK010000612.1:0-2231 GCA_036676685.1 Chitinophagaceae bacterium
GAAGACCCTAACCACCGGGTTGATGCATCTCTGAAATTTCCTTTGCCATCATTGACGAGCACATAGGAGCGAGGGATGCGGCCATAAAAAAAAGGGTCGCTCCGGCCGCCGATAAAAAGATCATTAAAACCGTCATTATTGATATCAGCAGCGCTTACACAGCTTTTATTTTCTGCTATAAGGGGCAGGTTCCCGGTTAGCTTGTTAAAGTTGCCCCTGCCATCATTTACGTACAACCTGTCATAAAGAAGTGAATCGCCTGTTTTGTATTCATTGCCGCCACTTACAACGTACAAATCCTGGTCCTGATCGTTTTCAATATCCAGGAAGATGGCATCCACATCTTCACACATCGCATCCCGCATAAAAACTTCTTTATTAATTCCTTCGAATTTGCCTGAGGCATTTTGTATGAACATAGCCCCGGGCTGTTGCTTTGCTCCGCAAACAAATAAGTCATCCAAACCATCCCCGTTTACATCACCCACCGCCATTTTAGGTCCTTCGGTAGAGAGCATGTGCGGGATAAGGTACTGGCGGTTGAAATCAAAAAATACATTTTCCCGGTGTGACCAGCTGAGGCCTGTTTGTGGAGTTACCTCCTGCAGCACAGGCTTCCCCCCAAAAAACCATGTATCGAACCGGAAACCAGTTTTTGCATTATCCTGTGCCAGGCGCAGCTTTTGATTAGTGCTTACTTTATAAATAGTTTGGGAACCTTGCCCCGGCCATACAATAAGCACGCTGTCGGCAGTTAAAAGGTTATCCATGCCAAAATGTAAAACAGGTGGCACCGAAGATTGAAAACCCCTTGTAAGCATGAGTTCCTGCATTTGCATTTTACCCCCGGCAAAAAGGTAAACTTTTGCTCCAAGGCCATATGTATTGTTGGTGTTCCCCTTTAGCGTAAACTGCAGGTAGTTTTTACCGGTTGAATTATTCCTGTAAATGCCTGCGGGTTCATTCACGCGGTTGACGACCAGGTCCAGGTCACCGTCATTATCAAGGTCTGCATAGGCCACCCCATTGGACAAAGTGGGCTTACCGAAGCCGGCTGCGATTGACCTGTCTTCAAATTTCCCCGAAGGCGTACCCTTGTAAAAATAGTCGTGCCATTTTCCCTCCGGGATCTTTTGCAAAACTTCCGCGTCATAATTTTTTGAGCTGGTAAGCCTGCGCTGCACAGCAGGAGAAGAAACAAATTTTATATAGTCAAGGTCAAGCATCCTTTTCTGGATACCATTACTGATAAAAAGGTCTTTAATGCCGTCGTTGTCAAAATCCGCAAACAAAGGGGCCCAGCTCCAATCCGTAGCTGCCACACCGCTTTGTAATGCTACGTCACTGAATCGTTTTCCATTGGCAATATTCTTTTGCAGGCAATTGCGTGAATACTGGTTTTGAAATCCGTTAGCAGTGATCTTATACTGGTAAATATCCAGGGACTCATCGCCTCCATAGGTTTTCAATACTTTCTCATCCCCCGGTAGCATATCCACGGTTATTACATCCGGCAAGCCATCATTATCATAATCTGCTATATCATTGCCCATGCTAAACCTGCTATAATGAGCAAATGCAGAAGCACCGGTTTCAGTGAAAGTGCCATCCCTGTTATTAACATAGTAATAATCATTTTCATAAAAATCATTGCCGACATAGATGTCATCCCAGCCATCATTATCCAGGTCGGAGATTGCCAGGCCCAGCCCGTAGCCCAACCCACTTGAATAAATACCCGCTTCCGTAGTGACTTCTTTGAACGGGGTTGTGCCAACAGAAGGGGATAAACGCCCGTTATTATGATATAATTTATCGCCTGATTGCTTACTGATCTTCCTGCGGTTGGATGTATCCCGGTACACTTCTACCGAATGATCAGACTGGTTCAACAGGTAACAATCCAGAAAGCCGTCCTGGTCATAATCAAAAAATGCTGCCTGTGTAGAAAACCCGGAAAAATTTAATCCATACTCGGCGGAGCTCTCGGTAAAGCTGTTATCCCCATTGTTAATGAACAATTCATTATGACCATGCAGATTCAATTTCCCCGCCACGGCACAAACATAAATATCCAATAAGCCGTCCCCGTTCACGTCGGCCATGGTTACCCCGGAACACCAGCCCGGGCTGCCCTTCACGCCGGCTTTAAGCGTAATGTCCTCGAATAAAAAGTTCCCTTTGTTAAGATAAAGCCTGTTGCCACCCTTCCTATTGGCCGTAAAATAAAT
>JAKFCK010000613.1:0-2300 GCA_036676685.1 Chitinophagaceae bacterium
GCGAAGTATGGATCAACGGACATTACCTTGGCATTCGTCCATACGGTTATTCTTCTTTTTATTACGACCTCACGCAATATTTGAAACCGGCTGAACAGCAAAATGTTATTGCTGTAAAGGTTAATACTACCGAACAACCCAATTCGAGATGGTACGCCGGTTCGGGAATTTACCGGCATGTATCGTTGGTTGCAAAAAACAAACTGCATATTGATCAATGGGGTGTTTTTGCCCGCACAGTTGAAGCAAGCAATGAAAAGGCCAGCGTTGATATTTCTGTAGAATTGAGCAACGAAAATAATGTCGGTCAATCCTGCGTCATCATTACAAAATTGATAGATGCAGCAGGTAAAGAAGCAGGGAGAGCCGAATCGAAAGTGGATGCCAGACCTGGCCCGGCAATGAAAATCGAACAAACTATCAGGGTTAACAAACCTAATCTATGGTCTATTGAAAAACCCAACTTATACAGGTTGCTGATAGAAGTGAGATCGGGCGGAAAGCTGGTTGATAAGTATGTTTCTCCTTTTGGCATAAGAACATTTCGTTTCGATCCCAACAAAGGTTTTTCCTTAAACGGAAAACATGTAAAACTGAAAGGGGTAAACAACCATCACGATAACGGGCCATTGGGTGCCGCAGTTTTTGATGGTGCGGATAAACGCCGGTTGAAAATTTTAAAAGCTATGGGTTGCAATGCGATCAGGATGAGCCATAACCCTCCATCACCGGAATTGCTTGACTATGCAGACAGCCTGGGTTTTGTAGTGATTGATGAAATATTTGACGAATGGATGGATGGAAAAACCCCGGGTGGATATGCACCTTATTTTGCGAAATGGTATGAAAAAGATGTTGAGAATTGGATCCGCCGGGATCGCAATCACCCTTCTGTTATTGCCTGGAGTATTGGCAACGAAGTAAGAGAACAGTACAATAAAGAGAATGCATTGAAAATAACCAAAATGCTGACAGATGCTTCGGGTAAATACGACAATACCCGTCCCTTTACGGCAGCATGTAACGAAATCCTCAATGTCAATTCGTTTGGAATGGGTGATTTGCTGGACTTAGTTGGTTATAACTATCAGGAGGCTTATTATAAAACCGATCATGAAAAATATCCTGACCGGGTAATCTTCGGGTCTGAAACAGTGATTTATCCATACCATCCTGGCAATTGCAATCAATTGCGCTCCTATGATCAATGGCTGGATGGCCAGTTGAAAGATTATGTAGCAGGCGAATTTCTTTGGACGGGATTTGATTATATCGGCGAAGCAGGTATTGGAGATGTGGGCACCGGTTGTGATTTCTGGAAAACATGGCCAGGCTGGCCATGGCGTGGGGCCTCTTGCGGTGTGATTGACATGTGCGGTTTTCCAAAGCCGGGGTATTGGTTTAGGAAGGCGCTTTGGAATAATGAACCCATGGTACATATTGCCGTGCAAACCGATACATCTGCAAGGAACAGGGAACTGTGCTCATTTTGGAGCTGGCCAAAAGTAGAGACGCATTGGAACCATAATAAGAAAGGCGATACACTGGCGGTGCATGTGTACACCAATGTACCTGAAGTAGAATTGAAATTAAATGGAAAGTCATTAGGCATCCGCAAATGGGATCTTAAAACTGAAGCTTTTCTTTTTTGGGAAGTGCCTTATGAACCTGGCAAACTGGAAGCTATAGGAAAAACAGCAGATGGGAAAACTGTCTCCTTTGCTGTTCAAACAGCAGGTGAACCGGCTAAAATAATTCTATCGCCAGATCAGAAAGTGTTAAAGGCAAACCGGCAGGACTTAAGTTATGTTTCTGTGCAAATTGTTGATGCAAATGGCATACCTGTACCTTTTGCCAGCAATATGATCAGTTTTGAAGTTACCGGTGCAGGTAAACTGGCGGGAGTAGGCAACGGCAATCAGCAAAGTCATACTTATTTAAAAGGAAACGAGATGGAAGCCTGGCAGGGAAAATGCCTTGCCATTATACAGTCAACAAACAACAAAGGAGAAATAAAAGTTACAGCCAAAAGCGGATCGCTGCCTGTAGCAACAGCTACATTGAAAGCTGAATAAATTAAAACCCGATCAATAAAATAGATAATAAACAGATGATTCAAATAATGAAAACATTTCTCTCTGCAGTTTTATTTCCAATGGCGTGTGTAACCAATGCAATCAGAAAGAAAGTATTGCAGGTAACAGCTCTTTTTGCTGCAGCGGGCACGCAGGCGCAAAACCCGATTATACAAACCATTTATACAGCCGATCCTGTCGATTATAAATTAAAAATGAATACAG
>JAKFCK010000614.1:0-17860 GCA_036676685.1 Chitinophagaceae bacterium
AATATCCCATCTGCTCTATTGAAGACGGTATGGCAGAAGATGACTGGAAAGGCTGGAAAATGCTGACAGACACCGTGGGCAGCAAATGCCAGCTGGTAGGGGATGATCTTTTTGTAACCAATGTAAAAAGGCTTGAAAGAGGCATCAATGAAAATATTGCCAATGCATTGTTGGTAAAAGTAAACCAGATCGGCACCTTAACCGAAACCATTAATGCGGTAACTATGGCGCAGAATAATGGCTTTAATACCATCATGAGTCATCGTAGTGGTGAAACTGAAGACAGCACCATCGCTGACCTGGCGGTGGCTTTAAACTGTGGACAAATCAAAACAGGTTCTGCCAGCAGGAGCGATCGTATGGCAAAGTATAACCAGTTGATAAGGATTGAAGAAATGCTCGGAGAAACCGGTATCTACCCTTCAGGAAAAATTAAATTCGGGAAATAACTACATAGTCTAAAAAAAGGAATGCCCGAATTTGATATTTGGGCATTCCTTTTTTTTATCAACATCTCCGATAATGAAGGAGAAATTTACGTTGCTGCTGGTAGTTGCAGGAACCTCCTTTGGGCAACAGGCATCATCCCTGATCATAATTGACTGGAAAAGCAGCCACAATCCACAACCGTATTTATTTTTTTATAAAAAGCCGTCCCATGCCGGCTTTTTGTGAATATGTGCAAAATAATTAAAGGTAAAATACCTGGGGTTTACTTACTTTGTTGGTGTTAATAGTTATGTATGAAGTATGTCTCCGGCACTTTTGCGGTATTGAAGAATAAATATTTTATTGCGGCTGCCTTCTTTGTGGTGTGGATGAGTTTTTTTGATATGAAGGACTGGGGTCTCATATCTGACAGGAAATCAAAGCTTAAGGACCTTGAGAAAAGCGAACAGCACCTCAGTTCCCAGATACTGGAGACGCGCAAAGAGCTTGAATTATTGAAAACCAGCGCGCAGACGATAGAAAAATATGCGAGGGAGCATTACTATATGAAAAAGGATAATGAGGACCTTTTTATAGTAAATACCACAACAAAAAAGTAGAATAACAACTGTCTTATACAATAATGTCTTTAAAGCAGCGTTTATAGATTTGGACAATGGATATTTTTACATTTTAACAAGCTACTAAATTTGCCTATGCACAATTTTACAACGGAAGATTTGATACAGTTTTTGTACAAAGAAACTTCCCCTGAAATAACCGCAGCTATCAAAACTGCCCTTGTTTCAGATTGGAGTTTACGGGAGAAATATGATATACTTACTGCTGCTCAAACAGAGTTGAATACAGTAAAATTATTATCCCCCCGCAAACAAACCATCGAAAATATATTAAACTACGCAGAGAAGTCTGTAGAGGAATTATCTGAAAAAGCATAATTGCCGGTAGTTTTCTTGAACTTTACCCTGGTTTTAAAAAAAACCGGGGTTTTTTTATGACGAAAAAAGAGCGTTACCATTTTGTTATTCAATATTTTCTGAAAAATGCACCGGATGCCGAAACCGAGCTTTATTATAAAAATTCATTTGAGCTGCTGGTAGCTGTTATCCTATCTGCCCAGTGTACAGACAAAAGGGTAAACATGACCACCCCCGCAATCTTCGAACATTTTCCGGATGCTCAAAGTATGAGCGAAGCTTCATTCGAGGAGATCTTCGGGTTGATCAAAAGCATTTCTTATCCTAACAACAAGAGTAAACACCTTATCGGGATGGCGCAGATGCTGGTAAAAGATTTTGGAGGTCAGGTGCCGATGACGGTAGATGACCTGGTGAAATTACCCGGCGTCGGGAGGAAAACAGCCAACGTGATCACCAGCGTAATTGATGAGCAGCCGAATATGGCAGTGGACACCCATGTTTTCCGGGTGAGTGCCCGTATCGGCCTTACTACCGCGGCAAAAACCCCGGCGGCAGCGGAAAAACAATTACTGAAACATATTCCGCCTGTCTATATACATAAAGCGCATCATTGGTTGATCCTGCATGGGAGGTACATTTGTGTGGCAAGAAAACCTAAATGCAGCCAATGCGGCCTCCGCACTGTCTGTAAATTTTACCAGAAACAAATCCACATACACAGAATAATTGGCGAATAATCGTTTTATTTGTAATATATTTTTTAAACCTGCCTTTAATTAACAACCCGGATGAAAAAAGTAGCTGTCTTATTATGCTTTACCGCGATCATGGCTGCAATTTCCACAAGGTCCCACGCCCAATTCTATTTCCTTAATAATGACTATTATGATACGGAAGTGCTGTTTGAAGTCGGTGTTTCCGGTGGTGCGATGAATTGCCTTACGGATATCGGCGGCACAAAAGGAATAGGAAAAAAATTTACCAAGGACCTGAACCTGGGAAACACTCGTTTTAATGGTTCTTTTTATATCGGTGCGCTTTACAGGTATGCAATAGGTCTCAGGCTGGAAGGGACGTATGGAAAGGTTTCTGCACATGACAGTATCCTCAGCCACGTCCCTAAAACCGATATTGCCCGTGCCCGTTACAACAGGAACCTGAGTTTTAGAAGTGTGATCACGGAAGTAAACCTCGTCGCAGAATTTCACCCGATATTTATCTTTGGTAACCATGAAGCCAGGGATGAAATTCCTCCCCTCTATTCCCCCTACCTTATGATTGGCGTTGGTTATTTTTCTTTTAACCCGCAGGCAAAATTAGGTAATCGTTGGGTGGACCTTCAACCACTTAGCACAGAGGGACAAGGTTTTCCGCAATACCCGGATAGAAAACCTTATAAACTCAGCGGTATCACCATGCCCATAGGCATCGGGATGAAATATGAATTAACGTCATTCCTGAATGTGAGAGGGGAATTCTTATACCGTTTCACAAACACAGATTACCTGGACGATGTGAGTACAACTTATATTGATCCCAAGGATTTTGCGAACAATCTCAGCGCCACGAGGTTTGTAAATGCTTTCTTGTTGTATGACCGCAACCGCAAGGAATACATGCCCCAGACGCTTCCCGGTAAAAAACGGGGCGATACCAGCCAAAACGATGGTTACTTCACGTTTAATTTGAAGATCGGCCTCAATATCGGTCGTCAAAGGATCAAATAAAAAACCCCGGTTGACCCGGGGTTGCAGTTTTTTAAAGTTCTTGTTTTATAAAATCTATTAACTCTCCTTTCGTAATAGGTACGCCCATAATTTTATTATACCCTTTCGCATCCACCAGGTATTGATCCCTGATTATTTTTACCAGTTGCCCGTTATTGATCTCCGGCACGATCACTTTTTCAAAATTCTTCAGGATATCACCAAGGTTTTCCGGGAAAGGCCTTACATACCGGAGGTGTGCATGAGACACTGAATGCCCCTGTGCCTGCAGCTCCAGGCAGGCCGTTTTAATGGCACCATAAGTACTTCCCCATCCCAATACCAGGATCTTCCCGCTTTCTTCCCCGCTATCGAGTTTTTGTTTAGGCATATACTGGGCGATCTTATCCACTTTTTCCTGCCTTATCTTCACCATCAACTGGTGATTTTCCGAGTCGTAACTGATATTACCTGTTATATTTTGTTTTTCTAATCCGCCTATCCGGTGTTCTAAGGCGGGAGTTCCAGGTACAACCCATGGCCTTACCAATTTCTCATCCCTCAGGTAAGGCTGAAATTTTTCTTCCCCATGCCCGAGTTCAGTTTTGAATTTAACTTCAAAGGACTGAAGGTCTTCAGCAGAGGGAAATTTCCAGGGTTCTGCACCATTGGCAATGTAACCGTCACTTAATAAAATAACGGGGGTCATGTGCTGAACCGCAATGCGCACTGCTTCATACGCTACTTCAAAACAATCGCTGGGCGTACTGGCTGATATCACAGGCATCGGGCATTCCCCATTGCGGCCGTAATATGCCTGCATCAGATCGCTCTGTTCGGTTTTTGTGGGCAATCCTGTACTCGGTCCACCCCTTTGTATATTGCAGATCACCAGCGGAATTTCCAGCATTACTGCAAGCCCCATTGCTTCTGCCTTGAGGGCCATACCCGGGCCGCTTGTAGTAGTTAGGCCGATACTGCCCCCATAACTGGCACCAATAGCCGAAGTAATGGCGGCAATCTCATCTTCTGCCTGGAAGGTCTTTACACCAAAGGATTTGTGCCGGCTGAGTTCATGTAAAATATCTGAAGCGGGTGTGATCGGGTAGGATCCAAGGAATAAAGGTCGACCGCATTTTTTTGAAGCTGCGATAAGGCCATAAGCCAGGGCCTGGTTACCCATGATGGAACGGTAAACGCCCGGATCCATTTTTCCCTTTTCCACGGAGTAACGATCCGTGAAAGTTTCCGTGGTATCCCCAAAGTTATAACCGCTTTGTAAAGCTTTAATATTGCTTTCCATGATCTCCGGCTTCTTCCCAAACTTTTCGGTGATAAAAGCAATAGTGTTATCCATATCCCGGTTGTACATCCAATACAAAAACCCAAGTACGAACATATTTTTGGCCCGGTCCTTTTCTTTGGTCCCCATCGGGATGTCCTTCAATGCCTCCCTGGTCATTTTGGTCACGTCCATACGAATCACTTCATATCCCTCCAGGCTGTTATCTTCAATGGGGTTCACACCATCCGGGTAATTGGCCAGGCGTAAATTTTTGGAATCAAACCCGTCTGTGTTCACGATGATCTTGCCGCCTTTTTTCAGGGCCTTTAAATTTACTTTCAAAGCAGCAGCATTCATTGCTACCAGCACATCACATTCATCACCCGGGGTGAAGATGCGGTCGCTGCTAAACCTAAGCTGGAATCCACTAACGCCGGGCAACGTGCCGATCGGGGCCCGGATCTCTGCAGGGAAATCAGGAAAGGTGGCCAGGTCTAATCCCAGCATTGCGGTATTGTTGGTAAACTGGCTACCGGTCAGTTGCATTCCATCGCCGCTATCGCCGGCAAACTTGATCACTACTTCACTAAGAACTGCTTGTTTATCTGACATGATAATATTGGTTAAATGTGGTTGCAAAGTTAACGATAGTGTGGTATAGTTTTAATTGTTTCATGGGCGTCAATTTAAGTGAATTAGAGCAATTAATTTATGTGCAAACGCACAATCCCGGATTATTTCTGCGCACGGGCGCCATTTTATAAAAAAACTTTCATGGCCACATAATTCTGCTAATATTCTGTTAGGTTTGCCGCAAAACCAGATTTTTAATGTTAGACCTTATAGAATTCCTGGAGCCGGTTGCCCTGCATGAACTCAATGACGATGAAGGATACACAGACGGACAGCTTGCCAAACATATCAATATATATGAAGAAGAATTGCCGGATATCGAACATGTGGATATCGTGTTGCTGGGGGTGACAGAAACAAGGGGCCATGGCTTTTTTGAGGCCGATAACAATGCCGCCAATATTATCCGTAAACACCTTTACCAACTCCATTTCTGGCATACAGACATTAAGATTGCAGATTTTGGCAATGTAAAAAAAGGCGCCAGCATAAAAGACAGTTATGCAGCAATCAAAACGGTTTTGGCAGAGTTGATACGCAGGAATAAAACGGTCTTACTCATCGGGGGATCACATGATATTACCCTTGCGCAGTACGAGGCTTACATTGAACTGAACCAGCAGGTAGAAGCTACTGGCGTAGATGCCATGATCGACCTGCGGGGGGAAAGCCCGGTAAGAAGTGAAAATTTTTTAATGGACATGCTCACCAGCGAACCGGTGATGGTGAAACACTACAACCATATTGCTTTTCAAAGTTATTTCGTGCACCCGCGTATGCTGGAAACCATGGACAAACTAAGGTTTGATTGTTACAGGGTTGGTACCGTTTCTGCAGATATCGAAGAAATGGAACCCGTGCTCAGGAACAGCCATATGCTGAGTTTTGATATTAGTGCTATTAAGTACAGTGATGCACCGGCCAATAAAAAATGTCCCAATGGTCTTTCCGGAGTAGAAGCATGTATGCTTACCCGTTATGCCGGCCTGAGCAACCTGCTCAATACGGTCGGTATTTATGGTTACCGGCCACAGGATGATGTGGAAGAACTTACGGCGCGGCAGATCGCACAGATGATCTGGTATTTTATTGACGGGAAAAACAGGTGCAGGCAGGAAGCGAATTTGAATGAACGGCATAATTTTAATGAATACCATACAGCCTTTGCCGAAGTAGATACGGTTTTCCTGCAAAGCAAAAAAACCAACCGCTGGTGGATGCAGATGCCGGACAAAGCTTTTATCGCCTGCAGTCATAATGATTACCTGAGAGCAAGCAATAACGAAGTACCAGAAAGATGGTTGAGGGTGCAGGAAAGGAATTAGGTGATTTGATGATTTTGAAAATTTGATAATGTGCTGATGGTGTTTTTGTAATGGGATAATGTTGCCGCATTCTCCCGGATAAATGATGTACAACATGAAAAATGTTTTCGGGCTCCCCTTATTCCTTCTTTCATCTTTGTTATTAGTGTTGACATCCTGCTCTATATCTAAACAGGTCTCCAGGAAAGCACACGACATTCTATTAAAAGACAGCGCCATAAGCCAGGGGCATATCGGCATAAGTATTTACGAACCGGCAACAGGAAAATACTGGTATGAGCACAATTCGGATAAATATTTTGTTCCGGCAAGCAACACAAAACTTTTTTCATTGTACGCCGGAATGAAATACCTGGAAGATAGTTTGGTGGGATTGAGGTATGAAAATCAAAATACCGCCATAAATATTGTAGGCACAGGTGACCCGACATTCTTACACCCCGATTTTAAAAATCAGCCTGTCTTCGATTTCTTAAAAAGGTCAGGCCAGGTTAACTATTTATTGGACGGTAGTCTTCCGCGTTTTTTTCCATCCGGGCGAGGCTGGCCCTGGGACGATTACGCAAGCGACTATGCTACGGAAAGAAGTGCACTGCCTATCTATGGCAATCTTGCAAAGTTTTTTATGCAGGGTGACACACTTACAGCAAGCCCGCCCACTTTTTTTACCTCCCATTTGTTATGGAAGAACGGAACCCTGCGAAATGGTGTGGGGCCATGGTTCAATATTGAAAGGCCTTTTGAGAATAATGATTTCCACACCGTAGGTTCACCAGCTATGTACCGGGCAAAGCAAAAGTTTACCTCCCAGTCGGTGCCTTTCAGAACGATCTCAAATGCTACCGGCGGTTTTGCAAAACCAACTTTCCTTCAACTCCTGGAAGACACGCTTGATGTAAAAATAGGCGACTGGTCTTATCTCCACGCACATACCAAGCTGCCGAATGTGGTGTACTCCCAACCTAGCGATTCTCTCTTTAAACCAATGATGCACCGCAGTGATAATTTTTTTGCAGAGCAAACGCTGCTGATGGCAAGTAATGAAAAACTAGGCTACCTGAGTGACCGGGACATGATCGACACGATACTTAAAATAGACCTTAAAGACATTCCACAAAAACCAAAATGGGTGGATGGCAGCGGGCTGAGCAGGTACAATTTATTTACACCACAAAGTTTTATCTACATCCTTAATAAAATGAAAAATGAATTCGGCTGGGACCGGATGAAAAACATTTTACCAACAGGTGGTGAAGGAACCATCAGCAGTTATTATAAAAAGGATACGGGTTTCATCTTTGCTAAAACCGGCACGCTTAGTAATAACTGTGCCCTCAGCGGTTACCTTATCACCAAAAAAAATAAAGTATTGATCTTTTCTGTGCTGGCCAATAATTACCAAACCAGCGCTACTCCTGTGCGCCGGGCAGTAGAAAAATTCCTGCAGGATATCCGTAACGAATATTAACGGAGAGCAAAGGAGTGTTTTATCTTCCAAACATCTTGTCCAGTTCTTCTTTTTTAAAACTCATGTAAGTCGGCTTGCCATTGGGAGTGCTGTTGGGTGTGGCACAGGCAAAAAGGCCCTCTACCAGCACATTCATTTCTTTTTGCGAAAGTGGTTTGCCCGCTTTTATAGCTTGTTGCAGTGCAAGAGAACGCAGGAGTTTTTCGCGCCTGGTAAATTTCAGGTCATTACTAAAATGTTTGTATTGCTCCAGCATTTTTTCCAATGCCACTTTTTCATTACCCGCCTCCAGGTCAGAAGGTGTACCCTGTATCACGAAAGTGTGGTTGCCAAAAGGCTCAAGTAAATAACCCAGTTGCTGCAGATCAGGGATAAGTTCAGAAAGCAACACCGTGTCGGCAGGGGTAAGATCAATGGTTACAGGAAAAAGGCTCCGCTGGGTAGCAATACCTACGCCCGCCACAGCATTCATGAATCTTTCATACAATACCCTTTCATGGGCATTCTGCTGGTTGATGAGAAGATAGCCCTTATCATTCTGTACCACGATATAGGCGCTATGCAATTGCAGAAGCTGGTCTGTTTTCACCCCCGAACTGTCTGTAAGAGGTTTGGCAAAAGCCGGGGTTTGGGTGATATAACTTGTTTCACTCTGCACAGCAAATCTTGTATAAGGTACCGCAGGTTCTACATCTTTGATGGGGCCGTCGTAAAATTCCCTCCAGTGTTTCAATTCACTTTTATTATCAATAAAATGTGCCTGGTTCTTTTGCGAAAAAGCCTGGTACAAAGAAGAAGATGCTGCGCTTGATTTTTTCTGTTCGGTAAAAGGCTGGTGAATTGCATCCAGGTTTTGTATGGAAGCATCCAGGTCAAAATCAAGTGTAGGTGTGATACTGAATTGGGCGAGTGAATGTTTTACTGCACTCTGCACAAAGGCATAAACGATCTTCTCGTCTTCGAATTTTATTTCCTGTTTGGTAGGATGCACATTAATATCCAGCTGTGCGGGATCCAGGTCGATGAACAGGGCATACATAGGATAGCTGTCCTTTGCGATCATCTGGTCAAAGGCATTCATAACCGCATGGTTGAGGTATGCACTTTTGATAAAACGATTGTTCACAAAAAAATACTGGTCGCCCCGTGTTTTCTTAGCCGTCTCTGGTTTTCCCACGAAACCGATGATATTCATGTAGTCCGTTTGCTCCTGCACACTCACCAGTTTGGAGCTGTAACTGTTACCCAATATCTGCACAATACGTTGTTTAAGCGATCCTTTTTCCAGGTGAAAAACCTGCTGGCCATTGGAACTGAGGGAGAAAAATAATTCCGGGAATGACATGGCTACGCGGATAAACTCATCAATGATGTGTTTTAATTCTGCGGCATTGCTTTTTAAGAAATTCCTGCGGGCGGGCACATTAAAAAATAAATTTTTCATGGCTATGCTTGTACCCGTGCCAATGGCAACAGGTTCCTGCTTTTTTACCATGCTGTTTTCTATCTCGATGTACACACCGGCATCATCCTCTTTTCTTTTCGATTTTAGTTCCACCTGCGCCACCGCCGCTATACTTGCCAAAGCTTCCCCGCGGAACCCCATGGTCTTAATGCGAAAAAGATCTTCGATGCTCCTGATCTTGGAAGTTGCGTGCCGCTCAAAAGCCATGCGGGCATCGGTTTCGCTCATGCCTTTGCCATTGTCTATTACCTGTATCAGCGCTTTTCCAGCATCATTGATCAATAACCTGATCTCGTCTGCTCCTGCATCAACAGCATTTTCCAACAGCTCTTTCACGGCGCTTGCGGGCCGCTGGATCACCTCACCGGCAGCTATCTGGTTGGCAATATTATCAGGCAGTAATTGGATGATATCGGGCAATGTCTTTTTGTTTTTTAAGTTGCTGCAAAAATACCGGTAAAACGGCAATGATTCAAGTTTAGTCCGGTGATGCTACTTAGTTAAATTTACACCCGGGCCACCCTTAAAAGCCAAAACTTCTTAATTTGTGGGATAAACAGAAGCCGCATGATAAAAATTTTTTCTTTGATTACCTGCACGTTACTGGCCGTATCGTTTCAATTGGCCGCACAAGATCTTAAAGCAACTGCATGGGCAGACAGTGTTTACAAAACCCTCAATAACGATGAACGTATAGCCCAGTTGATGGTCGTACGCCTCTCTACCATAGACGGCAAAACAAAACAGGTCACTTTTTTTGAGGACCAGGTAAGCGATCTGATAAAAAAATATAATATAGGAGGCATCTGCCTTTTCCAGGGAAGCCCGGTGAAGCAGGCCACCGTTATGAACAAATTACAGGCACAGGCCAGGACGCCGATACTGATGTGCATTGATGCTGAATGGGGTGTGGGTATGCGTATGATCGACAGCGTACTCCCCCTGCCAAGGCAGATGATGCTTGGTGCCATGCGCGATGCCACCGTCGTATATCAATATGGGAAGCTGGTTGGAGAGCAGTGCAAGCGTGTAGGCATACAGGTAAACTATGCCCCTGTAGTGGATGTAAACAATAATCCCAACAACCCGGTGATCAATGACCGTAGTTTTGGAGAAGACAAATATAAAGTAGCCGACTATGGTATTCAATACATGAAAGGTATGCAGGATGTGGGCGTGATGGCCTGCGCCAAACATTTCCCGGGACACGGAGACGTAAGCGTGGATTCCCATTATGATCTTCCTGTGATCAATAAAAGTGTAAGTCAATTGGACTCACTGGAATTGTATCCTTTTCGCCAGATCTTTAATGCAGGCATTGGCAGCGTGATGATTGCCCACCTCTACATCCCTGCAATTGATACCACGGCTAACCGCGCAACTTCACTTTCGCCGCAAAATATTAAAGGGCTGTTGAGGGACAATATCGGTTACCAGGGACTGACGTTCACCGATGCATTGGAAATGCAGGGAGTAAAAAAATTCTACCCTGATGGAGAAGCTTCTGTACAGTCCCTGATCGCCGGCAATGATATGCTTTGCCTGCCCGGAGATGTGCCCCTGGCGATCGCCAAAATAAAAGAAGCCATCGCCGCTAAAAACCTCAGCTGGGCAGATATAGAAAAACATTGCAAAAAAGTATTGATGGCCAAATATGCCTATGGGCTGAATAATTATACCCCGATCAATACTATAAATCTTACAACTGACCTCAATGCGGGAGTGCTGGCGATGAGAAAACTTGTAGCGGAAAATGCCATAACGCTTGCAGCGAAATCCGGGGAAACATTTTTCCCGCTGGCGCCATGGAAAAAGAACAAAAAGGGTGACGTGGCTTTTGTAGCCATTGGAACCAATAAAGAAAATGCGCTCGCCCGCAGGATGAAAGCCGATTATAATGCCGCAGTTTTTTATAATGACACCGAACTAAAAACAAAAGCAGACATCAGCAGTTTTGTGAGCAGGATAAGTAAAGATTACAAAAACATAGTAGTCGGCGTGCATAACCTTACCAGGACGCCGGCCACGAACTTTGGGTTAAATGCAATACAGGTAGAATTGGTAAACCAGTTGAGCACAGCATCAAACCTCGTGATACAGTTCGGAAATGCTTATGCAGCAAAAAACTGGTGCGACGCAAAAAACCTGGTGATTTGTTATGAAGATGACGACATTATCCAGGAAGTAGCTGCGGACATGTTGCAGGGCAAAATACCATTCAAGGGGGTGTTGCCTGTAACTGTTTGCGATGATCTTAAATACGGTACAGGCATCGTATCAGCAGGCAAATCCGCCGCCATATACAATGGCGGGCTGGACATAGCAAAAATCAACAAAATTGATTCTATCGCGTATGACGCTATCGAAAAAAAAGCTGCTCCTGGTTGCGTGGTGCTTGTATTAAAAGATGGCAAAATTGCTTTTCAAAAAGCGTATGGTAATACCAACTACACAAGCCCTGAACCGCTGACTGTTGAGTCAGTTTTTGATATGGCCTCCGTTACAAAGATCTGTGCTACCACCATTGCCGTGATGAAATTATATGATGAAGGAAAACTTGACCTGGATAAAAAACTGGGCGATTATCTCCCGGCAGTAAGAGGTACGAACAAAGAAAACCTGCTCATTAGCAATATACTCCTTCACCAGGCAGGCCTTGTGGCTTATATTCCTTTTTATAAAGAAACCATCGACTCTGCCGGGGACCCCTTACCCGGCATATATGCCGATAAAAAAGATGATTCTTTTACCATTCGCGTAGCGGACAATTTTTACATGTCAGCACATTGGCTGGATACCATCCAGCAGAGGATCTTAAAGAGCGCGGTGGGTCCTGCTGACAAATATGTGTACAGCGACAATGACTTTATATTCCTGGGCAAGATCGTAGAAGAAATCAGTGGTATGTCCCTTGATACTTATGTAAGAACGACCTTTTACAATCCTATGAGCCTGCCTTCTATTGGTTTTAAACCATTGCAAAAACACGCGGTGAGCAGGATAGTCCCTACTGAAGAAGAAAATATTTTCAGGCAGCAACTGATCCGTGGGTTTGTACATGACCCGGGGGCTGCTATGCTGGGGGGAATTGCCGGCCATGCGGGTTTGTTCAGCAACGCTTATGACATCGCAGCCATCATGCAAATGTTGCTGAACGGGGGTACATATAACGGAAGGCGTTACCTGCAAAAAGAAACAGTGGAGTTATTTACCGCCTACCAAAGCAAAATCAGCAGAAGAGGTTATGGCTTTGACAAACCGGAAAAGGACAATAACAACCGCAAAGAACCCTACCCGACTTTATCTGCATCTCCCAAAACCTTTGGTCATACAGGTTTTACCGGCACATGCACTTGGGCGGATCCTGAAAATAACCTCGTGTATGTATTCCTGAGTAACAGGGTACACCCATCGGGTAGCGATGCTTTGCTAAAGATGAGTGTGCGCCCAAAGATCCATGAAACCATTTACCAGGCTTTAATGCCATGAATGGAAATAAGATAAGCCGGGGCGGAAATTGCCGGGGCTTACTGGGTTCAGAGTTCGTCTGAGCTCTCGGGCAAATGATCATATTCCCCCTTTGAACAATAGTAGCCAAAAATAAACAAGCCCAGGGCTATCGGGGTGAAAATACTGATGATGATGATCCACGGGATCGGCTGGTTAATATCCCTGGTCCCCCCGCTTTGTATATTAGAAAATGCACCTCTTACCAGCAGGAAGATAACAACCGGTGCGATCAGCATCCAGCAGTAACCCAGTATTCGTTTTAGCGTATTCATATCGTTTTTGTGCCTCCGGCAGCGGTTTTAATCGTTTACGTTTGGATCTATTTTATTACTGAGGTAAATTGCTCCTATCACCATGCATAATGCTGCTACCCCGATAGGATACCACAATCCCACAAGGGGATCCGTTGTAAATGTGGCAGAGAGCAAAGTGGCGATAAAGGGAACCAGTCCACCAAATACACCGTTACCAATATGGTAGGGAAGGCTCATCGAAGTATAGCGTATCCGGGTAGGAAATAATTCTACCAGGAAGGCGGCGATTGGTCCATATACCATGGTAACAAAAATGATCATGATCCATACCAGGAAAATAAATTTATAATAGGTCGGCCGGTCCACTACCTTGTTAATATAAACGGCGTTCCTGTTGGCATCCACCACGCTGTCAAGTTTGGGCTCCCCGGCTAAAACAGTATCCGTAACTACCCTGGTAAACCTCGCCTGAGTAGCAGTCTGGTATTCCGAAGAGATAGTGATCACGGAATCTTTCCCCAGCATCGCCACATCCACTTGCTCTTTCACAAATTTATGGTCTGACTGCATCCAGGTTTTTACATCAGTTTCTTTCAAAAATTCATTGAAGATGGGCCGGTAAAACAACACGCCGAGTAACATGCCGGTGAGCATGATCCATTTCCTGCCCACCTTATCACTCAGGGCACCAAAAACGAGGAAAAAAGGTGTAGCCAGCCCAATGGCCCAAAGCATGATCTCCCTGTTCTGGATAAAATCCAGCTTCACCGTATTTTCTAAAAAAGACTGAGCATAAAACTGGCCTGTGTACCAGATCACACCCTGCCCCATCACGGCACCGAACAACGCTAATAAAACCATTTTAAAATTCCCCTTATGCCCAAAACTTTCTTTGAGTGGATTTACGGAAACTTTACCCTCCTCCTTTAGTTGGGAATACATCGGCGACTCTTTCATTTTTAAGCGGATATAAATAGAAACGCCCACCAGCAAAATAGAAATCCAGAAAGGATAACGCCATCCTCCCCATTCTGCGTTAAATGCAGCTTCGCTCATGCTGCTTTTTACATACATGATAATCCCCAAGGCTACAAACAAGCCAAGAGTAGCAGTGGTTTGTATCCAACTGGTAAAATATCCCCTACGGTTATCAGGTGCGTGTTCTGCAACGTAGGTAGCTGCACCTCCGTATTCTCCTCCCAGCGCGAGGCCCTGTACCAATCTTAACAACAACACCAACAGGGGCGCTGCCATACCAATACTCTTGTACCCCGGCACCAACCCGATGAGGAAGGTGGACCCGCCCATTAAGACCAGGGTCAATAAAAAAGTAGATTTCCTGCCGATCATGTCGCCCAGCCGCCCAAATACAAGCGCTCCGAAAGGCCGCACAAGGAACCCTGCAGCGAAGATGGCAAGTGTACTTAACAGCGCGGTTGTACTATTGCCTTCAGGAAAAAACTGGACAGAGATAGTTTTGGCGAGCATACCGAAAATGTAGAAGTCATACCATTCTATAAGCGTTCCGAGAGAAGAAGAAAAGATGACTTTGCCTATTCCTTTCGAGGATTGTGTTTCATTCATGACTTCAATATAAGTAAAAATGGTGAACGCGACAGTCTCTCCCCAAAGGTCTGAATGGAATATGCGTCATTTTGACCTTTATTTTTCTGAAAATGATCTTTTTCCGCTAAATGGTTTAGTTTTTTTAAATTGTAGCCCCAACAAACATTCCATCATGTCATATCCATATCAGATTACCAGTTTTGAAGAATACACACAGGCATACGAGGAGAGCATCAAAAACCCCGAAGTATTTTGGGCAACTGTAGCGGATCATTTTTTATGGAAGAAAAAATGGGATAAGGTACTGGAGTGGAATTTTAAAGATCCGAAAGTGCAGTGGTTTATCGGCGGTAAATTAAATATCACGGAGAACTGTATTGATCGGCACCTGCCGGAGATGGCAGACAAACCTGCGATCATCTGGGAACCAAACAACCCTGAAGAAAGGGTGAGGACCGTGACCTATGCCCGCCTGCATAAAAGGGTTTGCCAGTTTGCACAGGTATTAAAAAATAATGGGGTAAAAAAAGGGGACCGGGTTTGTATATATATGGGGATGATACCTGAGTTGGCATATGCAGTGCTGGGCTGTGCCAGGATAGGCGCTATTCATAGCGTGATCTTTGGCGGGTTCAGTGCACAGAGTATTGCAGACAGGCTGGATGATGCAGGTGCGGAATTTATCGTGACCTGCGATGGTGCCTATCGCGGGGGAAAAGATATTCCGCTGAAAAATATTATTGATGATGCGCTGATCGGGAACAAAAATGTGAAAAAAGTCATCGTGTACACACGCACGCGCACCCCGATATCCATGTTAAAAGGCAGGGATGTCTGGTGGGAAGATGAAATGGAACATGCAGAATCGCAGATTGAAAAAGAAGGCGTGATCTCTTTTCCCGCGGAAGAAATGGATGCAGAGGACCCATTGTTTATATTATATACCTCGGGCAGCACAGGCAAACCTAAAGGAGTGGTGCACAGTTCCGCGGGGTACATGGTGTGGACCAATTACACTTTTTTAAATGTCTTTCAATACAAAAAAGGAGATGTGTTCTTCTGCACTGCAGACATTGGCTGGATTACGGGCCACAGCTATATCGTATACGGGCCCCTAAGCGCAGGTGGCACAAGCATGATGTTTGAAGGGATCCCTACCTGGCCTGATGCCGGCAGGTTCTGGGACATCGTTGACAAACACAAAGTGAATATCCTGTACACCGCCCCCACTGCGATAAGAAGTTTAATGAGTTACGGCACAGCCCCGCTGGAAGGGAAGGACCTGTCTTCACTGAAAATATTAGGTACGGTGGGTGAGCCTATCAACGAAGAAGCCTGGCATTGGTACGATGAACATGTGGGGAAGAAAAAATGCCCCATCGTGGATACCTGGTGGCAAACAGAAACAGGTGGAATTTTAATATCCAACTTTGCAGGGATCACGCCTGCAAGGCCCAGTTGGGCAACACTGCCGATGCCTGGCGTACAACCTATCCTCGTGGATGACCAGGGAAATGAAGTGACTCAGGAGGATGAGCATGGTTTATTGAAAGGCAACCTTTGTATACAGGCACCCTGGCCTTCTATCCTGAGAACCACTTATGGTGATCATGAACGCTGCCGTACTAATTATTTTGCCACCTACGACAACCTCTATTTCACCGGCGATGGTGCATTAAAAGATGACAACGGATTTTATCGGATTACCGGCCGGGTGGATGATGTCCTGAACATAAGTGGACACCGCATCGGCACGGCAGAAGTGGAGAATGCCATTAACATGCATGCCGGCGTGGTAGAAAGCGCTGTGGTAGGTTACCCGCATGAAATTAAAGGACAGGGCATTTATGCTTATGTGATCTATAATGGCCATCACGAGGACCAGTCACTCACACGCCAGAATATATTACAGACAGTGACCCGTATCATCGGCGCTATTGCAAAACCGGATAAAATACAGTTTGTAAATGGACTCCCAAAAACAAGAAGTGGCAAAATAATGCGAAGGATCCTGCGCAAAATCGCGGAAGGAGAAATGCAAAACCTCGGGGATACCAGCACCCTTCTTGACCCGGGCGTTGTAGACGAAATAAAAGACGGAAAGTTATAGCAACAAAAAGGCCATCCCGAAAGATGGCCTTTTTTATTTTTATTCTTTTCTTAATATCCAAATATTTCCTCCAGGGTCAGTTGTTTCACTTCACCTAGTTTTTTCATGTCATCCATTTTCACTTTGTCTGCTGAAGCCACAACGGCATAAGTATAAGGTTTGCCTGCAAGGTTCTGGCTGTGAAAAGCCTTCAGCTCAGGGAAACCAATCTTATCAACTTCTGCATATTTTTTTATGCGGAGATCTTCTGTCAGCCCTTTTTGCTCAGCATCCAGGAAATTGGTAATTATTCCATCCTGTGTTATACGTTGGGTTTCTATATCCTTTTTTATGCTGCTTTTTGCAAACTCAATATTGGACTTGATCTCCGGGATATCATTCAGCAGTTCGTTCATCGCCACAACCGCTTCATTAAATTTATCTGCCTGGCTACCCACATAAGCAATGGTGTAAAACGGATCCTCCTTTTTCTCCGGTGTTACATAAAAAGCAAAGGTAGAATAAGCTAATGCTTTGGATTCCCTTATGGTCTGGAAAACCACTGCACCCATACCTCCCCCGAAATAATTATTGAACATATTCACCACGGCTTCCTGCTCAGGGTTATATAAGCCGTTATTTCTTATCCAGCGTGTTTCTGCCTGCACCATATTATAATCTGCAAACAATACCTGGTTGCTGGTTTGCTGCGCCGGTACAAATACTTTTTTCGCCGGAACCGCTGTAAACGTTGCAGGAATATTGTGCAATTTTTTTAAGGATGCAGTTAATGCCGGCAAAGGTTGCGGGCCATAATATAACACCTGGTGTTTATACTTAGGTAAGTCCTTTAAAAGGGTGACGAGTTCCGCAGCCGTAAGCTTTTTGATCTCTTCATCACTTAATACATAATTGTATGGGTTGGCCGCACCATACCTTGCATAGGCGGTCAGGCCATTTAAGATTGCGCCTTTATTGGCTTTGGCATCTGTTCTTGATTTGGCCAGGCGCGCCTTTAAAGAGGTGAGTGCTGCTTCGTCCGGTTTACAATTAGCCAGCAGGTCTTCAAATAAGATAACAGCCTTGTCAAAATTTTCCTGTAATCCTTCTATAAAAATGGTTGTGTATTCTGCACCTGCATTCACGTTAAAGCTGCAGGCAATTTTATAAAACTCTTTCGTGATCTCCT
>JAKFCK010000615.1:0-2282 GCA_036676685.1 Chitinophagaceae bacterium
TATGTATGCAACATGATGTTTACGAACAACTCCTTCATCCAGTTGCGGTGCATTTTCAGTCCTGCCTGTGCCGTATAAGAATGACCCATTTCGTGCAGGGCAAGCAAATCAAAAAAGGGCATCATGCTGTAAGAGCCGTCTGCTTTACCATAGGCTTTTTTCACCTGTGCTGCCACCGGTGACGGAAGTTTATCAACAGGCGGCAAAAAGCTGCGCCAAAAATCATTGTCTTCTGCTGCTATGGCTAAACGGACCGAATCAATATTATGAGGGAATCCGTAAACATCGTGCAATGGTTCTACCGCCACATCTTTCCAATGCTGCGGGGCAAGTATGTACAATTTTGTTTTGGGCGTAAAGGCAACTTCTTTCTGAAAATAGTTACCCGCATCTTCCATAAAAGCTGCAATGGTTTTTGCCCTTACTTCGTGACCTGGACTATAATAATAGGTTTGGGTGTACCCTTGTAATTGTTCGAGCGGTGAGGGGTCGGCTGTTTTTGTCGCAACCTGTGCGAAAGAAAGATGGCAAAGCAGCAATAATGAGAAAGCGACCTGTATTGTTTTTTTCATTTTCATTTATTAAATGTGTTGTTGTGAATTTTGATAAAGGTAGGCGGAGGCAAAGCCCGTAAATAGTACAAAATCGACAACTTAATAGCGCAGGTCTTTTTGCATTCTTATAGGCGTGGAAAGCAGTTGTTGTTGAATAACAGAAGGATTAACACCGGCAAAAACTTTAAAATCCCTGATCATGTGCATTTGGTCGTAGTAGCCTGCCTCGTAAGCGATTTTTGTCCAGCTAAGTTGTGGAGCAGCTTCGTGCAGCCTGTAGGCTTTTGAAAACTTTAAAATGCGTGCAAACATTTTAGGGTTCATTCCAATTCTTTCTTTGCACTTTCTTTCAAATTGTTTCAGGCTCAGGCAGGAAAGCGAGGCGGTTTTTTCAATCGCTACATTTCCGTTGTTGATTAATAAACTTTGTAAGGCATCATCAAAAGGCAAAACGTCTTTTAGATTTTTTACCTGGCGTAAAAGGAATTGTTCTACAATATTCTTTCCTTCTTCCAGATCATGCAGGTTTTGCATTTGCTGGTTGATGCTTTTCATTTCGTTACCGAAAAGATCAAGCGCATCGAAGCCTCCATCAAACAATTCGTGCATAGGAATACCCAGCATGCGATACATACCGCCGGGCAGAAAATCAACCCGTACTGCTTTTAGCTGGTCGTGTACTTTAATATTCACCCGTGAAAACTGTGGGCCGATGACTACGATCAGTGGCTGCTTTTCAAAATCGCGGTTGTCAACCCTGCTCATGGAGATGGGGTCGTTGCAGTAGAACATCAGCGATTGAAAAGGAGTAGGAGGATAAGGGGTTACCACTTCATTAATACCTTCAGGAAGCATGGCGTTCACCGTGGAAATGTTCAGGACATATTCCTGTAAAGCGGGGTGCGGTATGTAGATTTTTACCTCCAATGTAATTGATGCTTAATGATTGCACTACATTTCATGGCTTGTCAAAATCTAACATCAACTCCTGTTACCGCTCAAGCCGGTATGGAAGATAATTAATTTCATGGTGTTTTAAACTGTCGGAACAGTCTGCCGTTGCTTATACTTTTATTAATGGCTGTTGTTTTTGACTCAAATCATCAGTGCTAAGAAACGTTCTACATCATAAATAGCATTATGTGCCGTTGGCGATATTTTGGGTAGTATCAGGTCAAAACCATGATCAGTTTGCGGGATGATATGTAAGACCGCTGGAACATGTGCCTGCACCAAACGCTGGTACAGATCACGGGTTGTTTTTGACGGTGCCATGATATCATCTTCATCATGTATCAGCAGGGTGGGCGGACAACCGGGATGCACATGTGTAATGGGTGAGTAAAGCGCATATCGTTCGGGGCATTCGTCAGGAGTTCCACCTAAAAGTGGCGCTAACGCTCCCGTGTTTTTAAAGTCCTTATCAAGTCCCAGGCGATGATACTCTGTTCCCATTTTTTTTACGATCCACCCGGGCATCTTTGTTGGTTCTGCTTTTTTTTTACTGCCTGGTCCGGACAGCACATTTAGATGCTGGTTGGTATGGTAATAAAGCGCTTCTAGGTCATTTGAACCGTAGATGGAAACCACTGCGCAAACGCTTAAATCTTTCTCTTCCAGTTCCTTTGGCGTAAACTGCGCATCGTTTGCCGTGTAAGCAGTTTGCATGGCAAGGTGTGCACCGGCAGAACCTCCTCCCAAAACAATCCTCCCAGGTTTTACGCCATA
>JAKFCK010000616.1:0-3298 GCA_036676685.1 Chitinophagaceae bacterium
CAAAAACAGTCCCGGTATAACCAAAGTTGTTGCCTGTGCCCAGTTTGCTTTGATTATCCGTTGAAGTATAGGTAGCTGTCGAAACATTGCCATACGGGAAGTTTCCTCTTTTATTGTTTACCCAGCCATCTGTAGGCAAGAGCTGCAATACATCGGAATACATCGGCGAGGCATCATTGAACCATGATTTAGGGGTGGTATGTTCGCGGTTATAACAATCTCCTTCACTATTATAATTACCACATTGATTAGTGCCGTAAGTAAAGTTGTAGGTTTCCGGTATTGCGGGATTATTATCATCTGTGTAAATATCCCAGATGAGATTTGTCGTACCGGGTTTTATATCGGTGTACTGGTATGCTTCCCATACGCCAGGGGTATAGGAGAGGGTATTAAAGCCTGTTGAGGAAATATTTTTTAATGCAGTTTTAAGCGGTTGGCAGGTCAGTCCATTTGCCGCATTATAAAACCCTGCTGGTATTCCTGTAGATGTATTGGTGGTAGTGGTTGTGGCAGTTAAAGCCATCGTATTGTAAAAAGGCGCCCCGGTGCATTCGGCACTCGCTGCAAATACAAAAAGGTAATAAGTTGAATTGGCAACCAGTCCGGTCACAGTAAACGAAGTTGATGAGCTATAACTTACAAATGTTCCGCCGCCAAGCACTTGCCCGGTAGTGTAAATGGTGCCGTTTAAAGGGCTGGCTGAAAGCGTGGGATTAGTACTGATAAATGTCAAATAACGGTTGGCACCTGCCGCCGCTGTAAAAGATCCGGCAATAAAAGTATTGGCCGGAATGAGATTCAGGCCGGTTGGGGGCGAGGCGGGTGTTACGCAGGCAGGAATGGCCTGGGTACTGGTACTGCCTGTTAACGAAGCCAGTTCCAGGTAATTGGGGCCGCCACTGCAATCCTCATTATTAAGGGCGTAAACAAAATAATAATAAAGGGTCGACGGGGTTAAACTGATGTCTGTGAAGCTGGTACCGGAAATAACTGTTACCACATTTCCTCCACCAAGGGTTTGCCCGGTTGTATATACCTGGCCATCAACGGGATCTGCGGATAAACTATTTGAAATGCTCCTGATCACGATGTAGTCACTCGCCGCAGGAGACGCAGCAGTGAAGGTTCCCGTTATACTTGTTGGTGTGGATGTAAAACCAAGTGCCGTTGGTTGGGACATTGGTGCTGAACATGCAGGCAAAATAGTGCCGTTAAATACGATCGACAGATCATCAACAGCCAGGCCATCATCAGAACTGGTTGCATTGAGGTCGTTCCACCGGATCCAGAAAGAAGCACCTGAAGATATGTTTAACCCGGTGATCGTGAAATTGATATTCGTTTGATTGGGGGAGGAATTGCCGTCTAACATACCGGCTATCCCGGTGCTTACTGGTGCATTAAAATCCAGTGCGTCCACATCCAGCCAGGTGCCGGAATTGAGTAGAGTAGCATCAAGGCTGTATTGAAAATCGAGTTTATCCGGTCTTCCGGTTGCCCCTAATCTCCATTGTTCACCGGTGTAACTGATCGTAAGTGACGTAATGGCTACTCCCGTATTATTGGTAAAATTTGCGCCGATGGTTGGATTCACAGACCCTGACTGGAGACCACCAAAAGCTCTTTCGGAGGCAGCTGTTGCTCCATAGCTGTAGGTATTTCCCCCATTGGCTCCGCCGTTATCTGCGATGTAGGTTGTATTCGCACTGGTGCCTGTTTCTAAAAATGCCCAGCCTGCGGGAAGGGTGGTATTAGCAGTGCCGGCCGCCGCAAGGGTATTAAAATCCTGTGTGTAAGGAACGGCCAGGTTGTTGATCGCAATTTGTGCATTTGCAAATACGGATAACAAAAGGGCAGCAAAGGCAAGGGTAAAGTTTTTATTCATTGTCAGCCGGAATTTAGGCGTTTTTAGTATACGCAAAGTGAAGAAACAAAGGCGAAGATTAAAATAAAATTGAAACAACAAAGCCCATCAATGCAATGTTGACGGGCTTTGGGATATAATTAAGGTTTTTAGTCGCTAGTTGCTAAAAATTACTTGGCTAAAGCGTTGACCTTTTTAGCAAGTTTACGCTTCAGGTTTGATGCTTTGTTCTTGTGAATAGTACCACGCTTAGCTAATTTATCGATCATAGAAATTACGGTAGGTAATTTATCGGTAGCCGCCTTTGGTTCTTCAATAGCTTTAATATCACGGATAGCGTTACGAGTCGTTTTACCGTAATAACGGTTACGTTCGTTGCGTTTCGTGCTCTGTCTCACATCTTTCTTCGTTGCTGAATGATTTGCCATTTATTTTTAATTTTTGGGCTGCGAAGATAGGGAGAAACTCTTACAAAGCTGCCGGTTAACATGATTTTTTTAGCAAATACCTATAAAAAAATTCAAATTATTGCCCGCGGTTATAGCCATTTTACCGAAAACCCAGTTTATTCTTGGGCAGAATAACCGATATTTGCAGCCACATTTAAATCAAATACCCAAATATTCAATACAATGAAGGATTTTCAGTATATCACAAATGCGCACCCCTCTTATATTGAAAATTTATACAATGACTTTGTAAAGGAGCCTGGGAGTGTAGATGCGGAGATGCGGAAATTTTTTGAAGGCTACGATTTCGCTGTTAGCAGTGTTCAGCCGGTAGCCAATGGCTCCGCCGTGAAAGCCGCTCCCCCTGCAGCTCCCAATAATATAGAACAGGAATTTGCAGTGTACCGGCTTATCGAGGCGTACCGGAACAAAGGGCACCTTGTAGCAGTTACCAACCCGATCCGCAAAAGGAAGGATCGCCAGGCCAATCTCGAACTTTCCTGGTTTGGGCTATCTGAGGCAGACCTCAAAAATGAATTCGAAGCCGGGCGGTTTGTCGGCCTGGGTAAAACAACACTTGCGAATATCCTGGCTTTATTACAGCGATCTTATACATTGCATGTGGGAGTTGAATATAGCGGCCTGAACGATAGTAAAAAACTGGAGTGGCTGAAGAAGGCAATGGAGGTAGACTTCCACGTGCCATTACCTTTGACACAACAGAGACGCATCCTCCAAAAGCTTAATGAAGGTGTGATGTTTGAAAAATTTCTTCACACCAAATACATCGGGCAAAAGAGATTCAGCCTGGAAGGTGGTGAAACAACTATTGCTGCTTTGGACGCTATTATCAATACTTCCTCAGCCAATGATGTACAGGAAGTAGCGATTGGTATGGCGCATCGCGGAAGGTTAAATGTGTTGGCTAATATCATGGGCAAAACCTATGAGCAAATATTTTCTGAGTTTGAAGGAACCTCTA
>JAKFCK010000617.1:0-2726 GCA_036676685.1 Chitinophagaceae bacterium
TCATGTTTTAGCCAGCAATCGTTTCCTAAGAAGGCTTCCTTCGTTGTGTTATGAAGGTAAATGGTGTTGCCAAATACAATCGCCACACCGGTTGCATTTAGCTTCCAGGCAGCAACCCGGGCGATCCAGCTGTTCTCCCTGACCCGGTATGAAATTTCATCAGCCATTTCCTTCTGTTTGTTCCCAGGCCTGCAGGATCTCTTCTGCGTGTTGTTTGTTCTTTGGCCGTAGAAATACTTTTTTGATCTGCCCTTTTTCATCGATCAAAAATGTGGTGCGGTGCAGGCCCATGTACTTCCTGCCGTATAATTGCTTTTCACCCCACACACCAAATTTATCAATAATCGTATTTTTTGTATCAGCGATCATGGGATAAGGCAAATTAAATTTCGCTTCAAACTTTTTATGTTTAGCCGCTTCATCCGGGCTGATGCCAATGACGTGGATGCCTTTTTGCTTTAATATAGCATAATTATCCCTGATATTGCAGGCCTGGATAGTGCAGGTGGGCGTATCATCCTGTGGGTAAAAAAATAATACCAGCTTTTTGCCTTTAAAATCTGCCAGGGAAATGCTGTTCCCGTTTTGATCCAGTCCTTTGAAAGCAGGTGCTTTCTGTCCTTCTGTGAGTATCGCCATTGATAAGATTATCGTGTAAAGTTGTATGTTTTTTGAGTGATATTGCCTACCTGGTCCTCGACGGTAATCACCAGTTCATGTGGCCCAGGCCGACAATGTTCATCAAATTTGTAAATAAAGTTCCGCCCCTTATCATTGCTAAACCTCAGCCATTTGCCATCGAGTTTAGCGGTAAACTTCCCAATCTCTTCGGTGTCGTCGGTCACCACAAACAGCAACCTGCCCAGCCGCGAAGCATTCATGCCATTGACAAAACCCAGTGGCCTTACTACGGGTGGGGTGCTGTCAACCAATAACTGGTAGTTACCAAATTCCCGGAAAGCAGCCTGGTACCAGCCATTTTGGCCAACGGCTTTTTTGTAATCTTTTTTGGCGCCTGCAAACCGGTACATCACCACCCTGCCTGTATCGGCGGGGGAGAAGTCGCCCCGGATATTTAAATTAAAGTAAGTATGGACCGGCACGGTGGCATTGTGTACCTGGTAAACGGGCCTGCCTTTAATATCCTTTGTTTCATTATACCGGAAACTAAAGGAATCATACAAAGCATTTTCGCCCAGGTAAAAACGCACAGATTCGTTTTCAAATACATTGATAAAACCCGGGTGAAACTCTTTCTGGTATTCACCTGCAACCGAGGCCCTGGCAACAGAATTCCCATTGGAAACAATGTTGAATTGCACGGTAGATACATTGCCGGCCGGGTCTCCAACTTCTATGCGGATCGCGTGTTCCTTTTCCGACTCAAAGTCGATCACCCCATTGCTTTCATCTGTTTTATAGATCACGTTATCGTTCCCCGGGAGTTTAGATAAATGCTGCACATAAGAGCCGCCATTTGCCCGCAGCTTATAGTCGATATGTGCATTCAGGTAGCGGGTTTCCAGGTAACTGATGCTGTCCATTTGGAAACCTGCCACAGGTTGTTCGTTGTCGTATAACAATGCCTGGTAAATCCCATTTTGATTGGTGGAACCTGTGTACCGGTCATATGCAGTGATCGCGAAACTCACTTTTTCGGTATTCACCGTAATTTTCCCGTTTGCGGGCACATAAACCCCGTTAACTTTCCGGAGCGGATAAAGTTTAGGCGTTTGTTCGTAAGTACTCAGGCACCTGTCGTACACGGCTAGCCGCAGTACCGAGGGCGCAATATTATCAGTGATAGGAAAACCCATCAGCAATGGATTAAGCACTTTATCTGTCTTAGTATCCCTGATCTCGAAATGCAGGTGTGGGCCCTGTGAACCTCCTGTGTTGCCGCTATATGCAATCACCTGACCCTTTTTTACCGGGAAAAGATTTGCAGGAATATCGAGGAACACAGCCCAGCTTTCCAGCCTGTACTGCTGCTGTTTAATATAATTTTCAAGTGCCGGGTAAAAATCATTCAGGTGGGCATATAAGGTTGTGAGGCCGTTGGGATGATTCACATATAGCGCCCGGCCAAATCCCCAGGGTTCTATTTTTACTTTGGCGATATATCCTTCTGCGGCGGCATAGATCGGTTTGTTCTCCACTTGTTCAGTCCTGCAGTCCAAACCCATGTGGTAGTGATTGGGCCGCAGTTCCCCGAAATTTGCCACTAAAGCCTTGATAGCACCCACTGGCCATTGGAAATATTGCTGCGGATAATTCTTTTTTTGCAACAGCTGACCGAAGCCATTAAATGATGAAAACGAGGTAAAGCACAATAGAAAAACGGCTGGTAAGAATTTATTCATAATGATCAGTTCATGTGTACGGGTTTGTTATACACATATAATACCTAAAATTTAGTTGGGAAAAGGAAAACCGGTTTCGGCAAAGTTACAAAGAGCCGCTGTTTGAATGGGCATTGGATATTTTTTTACAAAAACCTTATAGACTTCAAAAATTTGCAATGCTTTTTATTTTTTACAAGTACTTTTGCACGCCGCCCCAAAAACGGCTAGTCTCCCAACATGCCTAAAAACAATTCCATAAAGTCAGTTTTAATTATTGGTTCAGGACCTATCATTATCGGGCAGGCCTGCGAATTTGATTACAGCGGTACCCAGGCCGCACGTAGCCTGAGGGAAGAAGGGATTGAAGTGATTTTGATCAAT
>JAKFCK010000618.1:0-5654 GCA_036676685.1 Chitinophagaceae bacterium
GGGCCCGACGGTAAACCTTTCGTACTGAAAGGTACTAATCTCGGCAACTGGTTGGTACCGGAGGGGTATATGTTTTTATTTAAAGATGCAAGTTCGCCGAGGCTGATCAATCAAACCATCAGTGAACTCGTGGGGCCTGATGAAGCGAAAAAATTCTGGACAAAATTCCTGGAAAATTATATCACCGCGGAGGATATCCATTACCTGAAAAGTATCGGCATGAATTCAATCAGGATCCCTTTTAATTACCGCATGTTCACTAAGGAAGATTATATGGGATCAAACGACCCGGAAAGGGGGTTTATATACCTTGACCGCCTGGTTGGTTGGTGTAAGAAAGAAAAGCTGTATCTGCTGCTGGATATGCATTGTGCCCCTGGCGGCCAAACCGGTGACAATATTGATGACGGTTACGGCTACCCTTTCTTATTTGAAAGCGAAGAAAGCCAGGCCTTATGTGTAGCCATCTGGAAACGTATCGCCACCCGCTATAAAAACGAAAAGATCATTATAGGCTATGACCTGCTGAATGAACCCATTGCCCATTATTTTGACAAAAATAAACTCAATCCCACCCTGGAACCCCTTTATAAAAAAATTACAAAAGCTATCCGGGAAGTAGACAAGCACCACATACTGTTCCTCGGAGGTGCACAGTGGAACTCCAATTTTACGCCATTCGGAAAACCATTTGACGATAAACTGGTGTACAGCTTCCATAAATACTGGACAGCACCCGACTTTACGGTAATAAAAGATTACGTGGATTTTAGCAATAAGTACAATGTGCCCCTGCACTGTGGCGAAACAGGGGAAAATGATGATGCCTGGGTGGAGACTTTCAGAAAACTACTGGATTCAGCAAATATAAGCTGGCATTTCTGGCCGTATAAAAAACCTGATAATACAAGGGGTTTCGTAAGTTTTGCAAGGCCTGTTTATTATGACTCTGTGATCACCTATGCCAATACCCCCAGGAATAATTTTGCGGATATAAGAAAATCCAGGCCGGCAAATACAGGGGATATCCAGAAAGCCTTGAACGGGTTCCTGGAAAACTGCAGGTTCGGCAATTGTAAGCAAAACGACGGGTACATCAGGGCGCTTGGATTTGTCCCGAAACAATAAGAAATCATTTTTTTAACCGTAGCCTGAATAAAAGCGTTTGTCCCTTATCGTCATCTGCTGCCAGTGCCAGCAATAATTCTTCCCGGGTTTCTTTAAGAATACAAACTGATTCTATTTTATGCCCCTGGAAACGGGCATCTAATTTGTCCAGGTCGATAACCTTATCGGGGTTAATGTGCGAGATCCGCCTCCTCGTAGTAATGTCATTAATAATCCAGAGGTAACTCTTACCAATGCTTCCATCAGAAAAACTGTTGTAGGTGTTTTCCGTGGAGACGGTCATCAATAATTTATCGGATCCTTTCGCGTAATCGAGCCCCGAGATACCATTAAAAACTGCAGTGTCCGTATTAGTCCCTACCCGGATGATACTGAACGAAGCCGAATCCGGTTGTTGATAAAATGACGTCCCAGTAAAAACAAGGTGATTCCTGGGAAAACCTTTACTGCCACGGCTTGCAAGCAGTATACCCCCCGGGATGGCCGTCGCTCCTTCGATGTTCACCTGTTGTATTCCCTGCTGCTGAAGACGCTGGTAGAAGGCACCAAGGTTATAGGTAGATTTATACGGGCTGCCCGGTAGAATAAGCTGGCAAAAATTCCGGTAAGGTGCAAGTGAGCCGGAGCCAATGAGCAACAGTGAAGTTTTTTTCCCGGTCCGTAACACTGCCATTGCTTCCAGGTCCTGCTTTATTTTTTTGCGTATTCGTTGTTCGTTGCCCTGCGCCACACGAACCTTTCCTATTACAGCAAAATGTTCATCCATTACCAGCATGGTTGAGGCATCATCTCCTGCCAGGTAAATCCGGTTACCGATGTGGGAGAGCGCTGACCCGGATGGGTAATCCACCAATAAAGTGGTGCCCTCCAATGAAGACTCATTTTTATTGCAACGGGTAAGGAAAAAGCCAAGTGCAAGGATGTGGAGCAATATTTTGCAGCGCATGGGTAAATTTATTAGATAACGACAACAAAGTTGGTTTGTTTATTTTGCCCTGCAAAAATTTATAAGTAGTTGCACAGTACCTGCTAACGGAGGATGTTTTTTGATCAAATCACTTTGAACAATTCGGAGATCATTTCATGATAACCATCCTTGTCTTCCGGTTTATTAAAAACGAGGGAAGCGCCTGCTGCCATACAATTGCGGATCAATACATCATTAAGATAAGTGGAGTATACCATTACGGGGATCCTGGCATAGCGGTCACTGGATTTTAAGAATTTCAGGGTATGCAGGCCATTCATTTTTGGCATGTTCTGGTCTAAAATAATTGCAGCCGGCAGATTTTCATCATCAGTATTTTCCAATACCTCGATCAACTCTTCTCCATTGGCCACGGCTGAAGCCAGGTTCATCACCGGGTGATCGGAAAGGAAATTGACAAACAAAAACTGGTCATCGTTGTCATCTTCTGCCAGTATGATACATTTTTTATTCATAAAGCTGGGGGCTGACGGGAAGAAGGAACATGAAATTTGACCCTACTCCTTCCCGGCTTCTTGCAGTGATCAACCCATTATATTTTTCAATTATCTTTTTCGTGATGGCTAATCCAATTCCCGTGCCTTCGTATTCGTCTTTTGTGTTTAACCGCTCGAATAATGTAAAAATATTGTTAGCATATTTTTCATTAAAGCCTATTCCATTGTCTTTCAAACTGATAAGCACAAAAGCTCCATCAGCATCTGGTGCACTGTCAAACGCCTTTTCTTTCACCCTTACGGCTGTTATGCTGATAACCGGAGTTATTGAAGGGCTGGAGAATTTGAGGGCATTAAACAATAAATTCTGAAAAACCTGCCTCATCTGTGCATGGTTTGCAGCTACGGCAGGTAAAGTTTCCCTGTAAATGCGGGCGTCCTTTTCGGTGATCACCAGTTCGAGATCAGTTAAAACCTGTTCGATGATCTCATTTAAATCCACTTTTTGAGGAATACTTTCATTGTCTGATAATTTTGAATAATTCAACAGGTCAATGATCAACATCTTCATCCGCACCGAAGAGCGGATGATCTTCTCCATGTACACGCGGGAAGCTTCAGAGAGGTTTGAAAAATCTTTATCTTTCACCAGGTTGGAAAAGATCTGGATCTTGCGCAAGGGTTCCTGCAGATCATGCGATGCCACTGATGCAAACTGCAGCAGATCCCGGTTGCTGGTTTCCAGTTCTTCATTCAACTCCGCCAGTTGGCGATTTTTATTCTCCAGTTCAACCAGCAACTTCTTTTGTTTACTAAGATCAGTGATGATCAGGCTAAGGGAGACTCCTTCGGGAAGTTCCAGGGGTGTAAAAGACAGCTGAACAGGAATTCGCACATGATTGCCGGATAGTTCTACTTCGCCCTTACAGTCTTCCTCCCAACATTTTTTAAATAATTCCCGGTAATATGTTTTTGACTCCCCGGCTACAAAGGATTCGAATGATAACCCGATCACGGAAGACAGGGACATACCCAACATTTCTGCAAAAGTAGAATTGCAATACAACACGAGCCCTGTCCTACTCATCGTGACCGCACCTTCCCCCATAGTTTCGATTAGTGCACGGTAACCCTGGTCTGCACTCGTTAAGGTAAATATCTGGTGGCCGGATCCGTCATCAACGATCAGCGCATCTACCTGGCCGGTGCGAATAGCATCGATGGTTTCATTCGCTTCATCCAGTTTTATCCTTAGGTGTTCCAGTTGTTCCTGGAGTGCTGATATATTGTCTTGTTTTGCATTCATATTAATCTACATCAAGGCCCAGGCCATGCAAGAGTTTTTTTGTTTCCGACATGTCTCCTATAATGCGTCGTTCCGGGAGGGGAAATTGTTTGATCAATAAGGGCAATGCGATAATTTGTTCCTCCCTGGCTATGATGCCTTGCTGGTACACGTCTATAATTTCCAAGCTGTACCTGCCGGCGAGGTAGGCCTCACAAATGTTTTTGATATTCATAATTGCCCTTACAGAATTTGGGGAGGCACCACTCACAAATAATTTTAAAACATATTCAATGTCCGTGCCATCGCCATTGTTTCCCGTGGTATCAATCTCGCTTTTATTCATTCTAATTAATTAAAGGGCGGATATCCAGCCCAACCAAAACTTTCTCTTCATTTGAAAGATCACCTATGATCTTCCTAATGGGGACCGGCACTTTTCGCACCAGGGTTGGGATAGCCAATATCTGGTCTCCCGCAGCCAACTGGGGGTGTACAAGCAGATCTACCACCTCCAGTGTATATTTATCTTTCAGGTGCAGCTCACAATATTTTTTCAGGTTAGATAAGGCACTCATGGACTTGGGGGTATTGCCCGCAACATATAACCGGAGTTCCCATTTTTCTTTTTTTGCCCGGGGCGTTTTTGCTACCGGGGCAGCAACCTGGGGCTGCTTAATTTTTTTTGCCATTGGTGTTATTGGATCTTTTATTTGCTAATTGCCTGCGGTTACGTTCCATGATAGATTTTTTCAAATCCTCTTCCACGTAGGCTTTATTTAATTCATCCTGTACTGATTCAAATTCTTCTTTAAGTGAAGCGATCCTGGATTCCAACACCATCCGCTTCCTGCTGATCTCGCGATCCTTTTGTGATACAGCATAATTACGCAGTTCTTCCCCCGTAAGTTCATGAAGTTGCTGGGCCTCCCGTGCCGAACCGATAAGCACGCCGTTGTCCGAGAGGTACACATCCATAAGGTCAATACCATGATCGGTGATCACAAATTCCCTTACCTGGTTAGAATGTTTCATGCCGCGGGATTTCATAATGTAAATGCCCCGGTTCCGTTCGCCATTAGCTTCAATATCCCTTACCAGGATCCATGCATCTACGAGGGAAGATACCCCCTCGTCTGTCTGGGTAGTCATATCATTATTATATACGAGTGCGGTGAACATTACCGTAATGTTTTCTGATTGCAGAAAATCAATCAATCGTATTAAAATGGATTTCACTTCCAGCATTGAACCCACCGCTATAAGGTTAGTGATGGGATCCAGCACTACAACTTTTGGCTTAAATTTCCTGACTATTTTGTGAATAGCCACCAGGTGCATTTCCAAACCATAAGTGGTAGGACGAGCCGCGTGGATATTCAGGTAACCACTATCGATATGGGGTTGAAGGTCTATTCCGATTGATTTCACATTCCTGGTGATCTGCTGGGGGGCTTCTTCAAAAGCGAGGTATAAACAACGTTCCTTTCTCCTGCAGGCGGCTTCGGCAAAACAGACGGCAATACTCGTTTTACCTGTACCGGCGGTGCCGGAAACCAGGATGGAACTTCCCTTGAAAAATCCTTTTCCCCCGAGCATATCATCCATTGCCTTTATACCTGAAGAGACCCTTTGAGAAGACACATCATTGTCTAATTTTAAAGACGTGACGGGTAATACAGAAATACCTTCTTCATCAATCAGGAAGGGGTATTCATTAGTACCGTGCAATGAGCCCCGGTACTTTACGATGCGCAATAAGCGTGTAGATATCTGGTTGGTGATGCGATGATCCAGCAATATGACGCAATCTGAT
>JAKFCK010000619.1:0-9065 GCA_036676685.1 Chitinophagaceae bacterium
ACCCCTAATGGTGATGGCAACAATGATATCATAAAGCCGATCCTCATCGGCATGCGCTCCCTCAATTATTTCCGCGTGTATAACCGCTTCGGACAAATGATGTATTCAACCAGCGAGATCGGAAAAGGCTGGAACGGTATCTTCAATGGCAAAGCCCAGGATATGGCCACTTTTGTATGGATGGCGGAAGGGGTAACGTATAAAGGGCAGAAGAGAACGAAGAAAGGATATGTCGTTTTGATTCGCTAAAATCTGCAGTAATTTTAAATTTTGAATTTTAAATTTTAAATGAGTAAAGCTCTAAAGGGAGTTGTAGATTTATGCGATGAAATAATTTAAAATTCAAAATCTAAAATTTAAAATTCCCAAATGGGTCGTATCGTATTAATAACGGGTGCAACAGCAGGAATAGGCAAAGCATGTGCTGAAAAATTTGCTGCCACGGGAGATGATGTCATCATAACGGGAAGAAGAAAAGAAAGGCTGGATAAGATCAAGGCTGAATTGGAAAAGAAATACGGTATCCGCCCAGGAAAGAATATCAGGGGCATCATGAGACACCAGGATACTACTAATCTGCATCTGCTCACCCGCATCTTTAAGCACAGACTTCATCATAGTTTTATGCAGCATATCCAGGTTAGAAAAAGGTTCATCCAATAATAGTAACCGGGGGGAAGTGCTGAGTAATCTTGCAAGGGCTATCCGTTGTTTTTCTCCCCCGGACAGTTCGTCTGTCCATCGCTGCAGCAGGTGTTCGATCCTGCATATCGCGTAAATTTTACTGGCTTTCGCGATGCCCAGACGGTTGGCCATATCCAGCACTTCGTGCACCTTGTAATTATTACGCAGTTCAAAATGCTGGCTCAGGTACCCAATGTTTTTGTTGCCGGGTATCAGTTGCTCATCCGGCCCCTTTACCCGTTTACCTTCCAGCAGGATCTGCCCGGAAGCAGGCTGCAGCAGTCCGCCGATCATCTTAAGTAAGGTAGTTTTGCCGGAGCCTGTTTCCCCGGCAATGGCTATTTGTTCAAAAGGCTGTTGTGTGAAGTGTATATCCTTCACCGCTGTTTTTCCTTCGTCCATCCTGGATAAACCGGTGACAGTTAATAAAGCCATGAATTCTTTAATTTTTTTCGCCGGGCAGATTGCCAATTATAATTTTCCGGCACCACGACCGGGCGAAAATAGAACAAGTTCCTGTTTGCAGGAATAATTTTATGCTCCCTTCGGTGTATTGAAGTCCCTACAGCTTAAGGTACGCGTTGGGAATATTAGGGACAGTGTATTGGATGCCATAGGTTTTTTCCAGCAGTAATGATACGATGGCGGCAATTACTTTTGGATCCCGGTGCATCTGCGGCAGTAACCCCATCATGGTATAGCTAAGGGGATTTACAGCCGGGATAAAAGTTTCCCACGAATATCCTTCACCCCAGGTGAGGCCGCGCACCGTAAGCCCGGTATCCGCACCGTGATCCAGGAGGAAGTGAAGCATGTCCAGGGACTGGTTATTATTTTGATTAACCGTATGAAAAAGAGGTGTTTGCCCGCCAAATCCATTTTCGTCCACACCCGCCTTCGCATTAATATCTGCGCCATTTTCCAGCAGCACCTCAGCACAGGCCACATGATTAAACTCCGCACATATATGGAGCAGGCTGGCTCCCAACATCGGTGTGTATGCAGCCTTAAAACTGTAGGTGTTGTTTACACAAGCCGGAGCCAAACTTATACAGGCTTCAAGGGATGGAACATGATTACGAAAAACGGCAAATAAGGCAGCATCTTCCACAACCAAACCAGCATCCGCAAAAGCCTCCACGCAAGCGCTGAAACGGTTGCTGCGGGTATACTCACTGATCAACTCCCAGAAAAGAGGTTTACCCCTGTAATGCATATTCGGGTTAATCCCTTTGGCAAAACAATGCCTGATGCCTCCGGGCGAATGCAGCTCAATCTGTTCAACAATTTCTCTTAACCAGTCCATAGGCCGGCCCGGAATTGATTTGTGTGAAAATACGGTAGATAAATATATAAAAATAAAGCGTGAAAACAGGCACAAGACTGTGTGTTTGGATCCTTACAAGGCAGGCCCTGCCTACCCAAACTTCAACAAAAACGTCGAATCGTCGCAGAAAAAGCTTATCTTTGCACGGATCATTTGAGTTATTCTCTTGTAAGCGAACGATTTTCTGCTCTTGTATTTTTCTTTTACAGTCTACTGCTCAAGTTTTTACTTACCATCCTACTACAATGAAAACGGCCTCCCTGCGAACGACAAGGGAACCCGCTGGCTAAATATTTATCATCAAACCAATAATAAAATGACAAACGACATCATCGAAAAATTCATAGACTCCAAGGTTACTAAGAACGGGAAAGTAAATATACATTTTAAGCAGCGAGCTACACTTAAGGGACTTTTCATCCGGACCAATGATTTTGAAGAACTAAAAGCAAAAAGTTTCTGGCGCATAGTGGCGGAAGCCAAAGTGGAAGAGTGGGTAAAAACAAAAGATACCAGCCTTGCCAGGATCTTTAATGGTGCTGAATTCACCAGGCTTAGCGATAGTAACTGACAAGTATGGCGCAAAGGCGGGCATATTTGTAATACGGTTATCGATTCTTATAATTAATACACGAAAAAATAATCAAGTATGTTCTCACAAACCTGGAAAAAATACCTGCCGGTGATCACGATCCTGCTTAAAAGATCTGCGGCAGGACCCCAGACTTTGAGCATGAATAGCACCGACTTTGAGCGGGCTGCAGCAGGAAGAAAAATCAAATATAGTTTCACCCATCTTTACCTGACCGGGTCCCGTATTAATATTGAAGTAAAACATTCGCCGCTGGCGAAGGAATTTGCCAATATGCTGCAGGAAGATGACCCGGCAAAAAAACTTTTAATGGGTCAAACATTTGAATTTTCGATGAGCAATGATTTTGTGCTCACCATAAAAAATCATACTGCGGCTACAGAAACCGTTAGCGAAGAATCCACCAGCGAAGTTGGGGAAGAAAGTGTAACGGCAGAGTAGCCGATATTTATCGGGACACCTCCTTTGTATTCCTTGTTAAGGGTTACAAAGGAGGTGTTTATTTTTGCCATAAGGCACAAAAAAATTGTGCCAGTCTCCCGGCACAATTTCTTTTCAATTTCGGTGTAGAAATAAATCGAACTTACATGGTACTCTGCATTCAGCAAAGGCCCATTGGAAGTCTTAATCAATTTTGTGGCCGTTGTAAATTATCGTTGGGATTTACCCGGGATAACTTTACAACGCACAAAATGAGTTTGTAGAGGGACGGAGAGTTATACCACGGAACATCGTCCCGTATGAATTCTTAAAGTGTTCTGCGTCCTGAAATGATCTGGATAACAACGGCAATCAATGCTATTACTAGTAATGCATGAATAATACCGCCAACGTTAAATGCGAAATAGCCAATTAGCCAGCCTATGACAAGGATAACGGCTATGATGTACAACAAGTTTCCCATAACAAAATGTTTTAAAAATGATAAAATCCGGTTGAAAATCGGGTTAAAGAATTACAATTTATCAATGCCGTTATGGGCACATCAAACTATAATTATATTGTTTAAAAAAATTATAGTGTACCAGGGATCTTGCTTCCCTTCTAACCTTTCGATTAATCAGGTACGGCAGGTATAATTCATACATCATGCCAAAAAACGATTAAAGGAAAATTGTGGAACTGAAGGTTTTAGCTGTGGAATTGTTGAAAATTTGCGGCTAAATTTCACATTTTGAGAAAAATCAACAGCAAACACCAGAAGAAAGCATCGAGGCGTTACAATCCCTCGCCGCGTATGGCTTTATTTAATTTGAGTTCATTAATGTCGAGTTTCCTTTCCACCTTCCTTATTGCTGCATCACTAAAAATTCCTTCCTTATGCACCTTTAATAACAGGGCACGCTGGTATTTACTGATGGCTGTTTTCGCATTCTGCACGGGATCCGCCGGCGCTGAAGATAATTCCGTATTGGCCAGCCTGGCATGTTTGTGACGCCTGATCTCTGTAGTGAGTTCCGTGATCACGGCCTGGTATTTATTTACGAGCTCCTCCGTTTCAGTCCGGTTAAGATACCCGCGTAGTTCCTGGTCAATATAATGTACCGTATGACTGGCAAGGTATAGTTCCAGTTCTTTTTCTTCTGCCGGGGAGAAGTCTTCCGGTACTATTTTGAGCCATCGGATCAACAGAGGCAAGCTGAGCCCCTGCACTACCAGCGTAACAATGATCACAACAAAAGCGATAAATATGATGGCATGGCGCTGCGGAAAGGGTGCGCCATTCTCCATAACAAGTGGCAGAGCAAGTGCCGCTGCCAGTGATATCACTCCCCGGGTTCCTGTCCAGGCAACAACAAGTACATTTTTCCAGGTATTGTCCGGAACTGCCGTTGACGTCCCGGAACTACCCGATTTTTTCCATCGCTTAAACATGCTCTGCCACTGAACCCCTGCAAATACCCATATGAACCGCACAATAATGGTGACGAGACTGATCAGCAAGCCATCGCCCAGCATGCGTGACAACGGGTAATTCCCGAGTCCTTTAACGATAGAAGGTAGTTGCAGTCCAATCATAATGAACACAAAACCATGCAGCAGGAAGATTAGCGTATCCCACAGGATACGTGTACGCATCCTGGCCTGGTACGAAAATACCTCCGGAGATTTCCATGCAATAAGCAACCCTGTGCTTACAACGGCAAGTACCCCGGACACATGCACCTGTTCCGCTGCCAAAAAGGATAAAAAAGGCGCCAGCAGTGTAAAACAGGTTTCCACCACGGGATTGTTGGTTATCCTGCGGTGGGCCTCCACGAACAGGTAACCGATTGCCACGCCAATGAGTATCCCGGCAAACGCCACCCAAAGAAATTCTAATCCAGCCTTCCACAACACAAATGTGCCGGTGGTAACAGCCGCCACTGCATACCGGTACGCCACCAATGCCGAGGCATCGTTCACGAGGCTTTCGCCTTCCAGGATGGTCATCACTTTTTTATTCAGGCCCAAACCTTTGATAACGCCGGAAGCTGCCACCGCATCAGGAGGTGAAACCACCGCACCTAAAACAAAGGCCAGTGGCCATGAAAAACCATCAATTAAATAATGGGCCGTAATCGCAACGGCCACGGTTGTAAAAAAAACCAGGGTTATTGCAAGCGCTGATATCGGGCGGATAGATGTCCGGAATTCATGCCATGACGTTTTGGACGCAGCGTCGTACAACAGTGGCGGCAACATGATGACAAAAACTACGTCGGGATCCATGGCGAGGTTCGGGAGAGAAGGTACAAAACCAATGATGAGCCCGGCTATGATCAGTAAAACGGGGTAAGGTAATTTCTTATTATTGGTGAGGGCGGTGAATCCTACCAGGATCACCATTATGAATATAATAATTTTAAAATTTTCCATTGTTGTTTTCCGTTTCCACGGCGACCAGGTGATTTACCGACCCTTCCGCCAAAACAGTTGCCGGAGTGTAACTTATCAAAGTTTATCAAAGAAAAATGATCCGTTTGTAGAAATGTTTTTTGCACAGCCCGGAAAACCACGGGCAAAAAGGATTATCTTTGTTCAAATCCAAGTGGATACTTAACTTCTCCCGGATCCGTTGTACCCACTTGCAGTCTAATAACAATTCAATACAAATATCATGGCAGAGACCTGGAACAAAAAAGAACGCGAAAAGAAAAAACAGCAGAATAAAAAAGAAAAGGCAGAAAAAAAGCAGGAAAGAAAAGACAATCCCAAAACCAAGAGCCTGGATGATATGATGGCTTATATCGATGAAAATGGTAACCTTTCGGCTACTCCCCCGGATCCCAAGAAGATGAGAAAAATTAATGCAGAGGATATCGAAATCGGGGTTCCAAAACAACAGGAGGGTGATCCCGCAGATTTCCTGCGCAAGGGGACAGTCACCTTTTTTAACAGCTCTAAGGGATATGGATTCATCAAAGACCAGGATTCCCAACAGAGTATTTTTGTGCATGTGAACGGGATTAACGAACAAATAGAAGAAAATAGTAAGGTGACATTTGAAATCGAGATGGGGCCGAAAGGTGCCAATGCGGTAAACGTAAGCCTTGCCCCGAAGGTTTAGCCCTCATTTTTCCTCGCCGGATCCATAGTTGGTGGTAAGCGCAGTTAGCATTGAAAGTTTAGAAAACGTTTTTTAAATTTACTAAAAACCTCCACTGCTATGAACTGGCCTTTAATCCTCTTTTTCAGTATTGTCTTCCTTGCCCTGGTGATTTTTTTGGTAATGAGGAAACAAAAAGATGAGGGGAAATTTGACGAGGAGGTAACAATGGATTACAGGAAACCATTGCCGGAAGAAAAGGATATAGAAAACGAAGAATTGTTCAAATAGACCACTTTAAATTAATGTCAGCATAAAAAATGAAAAGCCCCGTCGGGGCTTTTGAATTTTAGGTCATGTTATTTACATGGAGTTATAATGAAACTGTGTAACTCCTTCTACAATCTTTGCCCGATACTATTTTCTCAGTAGGCTCTATGATTTACATTCAACAGATGAGTTAAGGGTGTCGGCCCAGGTTCTACATCAAACAGTAATGGATTTTTCCATCGTCATAAATTGGAGTGGCTGCAGGTGTTTACCGGTAAGCCCATCTTCATCAAAAAACTTTCTTTCCCCGGTGTCGATATACCCATGCCGGCGATACCAGCTGATGATATCCGTACGCTGGGAGATCACCGACATATAAATGGATTTACATCCCCTGGAAAGGGCAAATTCCTCTGCAGCTTTCAGTAACTCCTTCCCTACTCCCCCGCCCTGAAGCTGCGGGGAAACACTGAGCATACCCAGGTAAATTTTTTGTGTATGCTGCTGAAGGTTAACGCAGCCAATGATGACATCCTGTTTGTCCCGGAATTTTAAAAAAACACTTCCCTCCTGTTCCATAACCAGCAGCAGGTGAGGCACATCAGTGCGTACGTCACCGGCTATCAGGTGTGCTTCTGTTGTCCAGCCTTTTGTAGAACTTTCGCCCCTGTAGGCACTGTTGAGCAAAGCCGTAATAGCGGCAGCATCATCTACGTTGGCAAAGGAAATGGCGGGATTAGAAAATGGCGACATAAGTTGCAAAATTAGCACATTTTTTGGGAAGCCCCGGGAGGTATGGAACCGGCAAATCTTCATTAAATCCCTTCTTCTTTCCCGATTCATGTATTACTTTTATCCTGCGGTTTTGCCGCGGCCAGTCCTGTTTTTTTGAAAATGAAAAACCGCTGAATAACAAGTTTAATCTCAGTCGTTATGAAAAATTTTCAATATGCAGACCTGCACTGTCATCCTAACCTGAAAGCTTTCGGCCATAGCTTCGATAGCCGGAAAAGTGCCAAAAGCGACATATGGACAGCAACAGTTCCCGCTTTTTTATCAAAAAAGATCCACCGCTACACAGGTGTTACAAAATTTACCCAGACTGATTTTACTACGCTGGCCAGGTCCAGGGCAAGGATTGTTTTTTTATCACTTTATCCCCTGGAGAAAGGATATTTTATTTCCAAAAAACTATCCCGCTACTTTGCAGCTTTGCTGGCCAACTGGAGTGCCGAACTGGGATACAACCGGGTGAGGTACCTGCAACAGCATACTAACTATTTTGCAGACCTGCAGAATGAGTATGCCTTCGTGGTAAACAGCAGGCGGCAACAAGTGGTAGATAACCGGGATATGGTATGGGAACTCACCAACAGCTGGCAGGAGGTGGCTACGGTGTTAACGAGGGAAAACAGTATGGCCGTGATTCTCACCATCGAGGGCGCGCATGTATTCAATGCCGGGCTCGGGGACTATGGTGTTGCACCGGACGAAGACGAAATAATCGCCAATATACGCACGGTAAAAAAATGGCCGCACGTGCCCGCATTCGTTGGCCTGGCGCACAATTTCAATAATGACCTTTGTGGCCATGCACGCAGCCTATACCGACTTGGCAGCCTTGTAAGCCAGGAAAAAAACCTTAACAACAGCCTGACTCCCCTGGGCATTAAGGCGATTCATGCTTTACTGGATGACACGGACGGAAAAAGAATTTATATAGACATGAAACATATGAGCCTGCAGTCAAGGCTGGCGTACCGGGAACTTTTAAAAAAACATTACCCGCACACCAGGATCCCGTTGATTGTAAGCCATGGATCAGTCACGGGGCTTTCCCTCAGCGGGGAAAGGCGTAAAACCAGTTCCCCGGATATTTTTAACAGCGGCGATCTTAATTTTTTTGATGAAGAGATCATTGCAATAGCAGCCTCGGGCGGGCTTTTTGCCTTACAGATGGACGCAGGGAATAATATAGACAGCAGGAAGATCAAACTTCACCCTGATTTTCAACAGAAAGAGAGTGCACTAAAAAGATCCACGCGTATCATCTGGTACCAGATCCAGTATATTGCTGAGCTGCTTGATGGCGCCGGCATGTTTGCTTGGGATAGTGTATCTATCGGTAGCGATTTCGATGGCAATATCAATCCCCTTCCCGGGATCCTTACCGCGGCAGATTTCGAGCCAATGGCAAAAGAGCTTATCGTTCTGGCAGATAATTTCCTCGCCAGGGAAACGCTTTCCCTTCCTCAAAACAAAAATATCTCAGCAGATGAAATCGTAGACCGGTTCTTATTTTCAAATACGGTTAATTTTCTAAAGGAGTATTATTAAAGCAGCAGTCAGTTTCGAGGTTATATGAAGAGCCATAACAAGCTATTGAGAAAGTTATTTTTTAGATTTAAACAGCAGGATATTCGCAGTACCGCCATCGCCTTCATTGGAGATATATAAATCCCCGTTACCGACAATAGTAAGGCCTTCCGGCTGCTTAAAAATACTGCCCTTCAGGTCATAGCGGTTTACCAATATCCCGGTCCTGTTTAATTCGATGAGCCTCCGCTTTTTTGAAGACAACACAAAAATATTATGACTTACCGGGTGTACGGCCAGGGCAGACGGCGCAAATTCAGGCTCGTCGAAACTGAGGAAAGCTTTGT
>JAKFCK010000620.1:0-3792 GCA_036676685.1 Chitinophagaceae bacterium
TTTCCTGAGTCAGATTCTTCTCACATTTTTTAGTAAAAGGTTTATTGGATAAACCTTAAGGTGTATTACCATATCGTGCATGTTATCATTGATTGAATCGGGGTGACTCATATGTCTGTCAATGAATATCCCTGGGGCACCTGTGAGAAAAATTTGAAACTATTTTCCCCCAATCCATCACAGCCGGATAAAAATGAAAAAAAGGCGACAGCCTGCACATTTTTATTACCCCCATCCAGGAAGGGGTGTAGCAATTGTATAACCTTAAAAAGTATAGTATCAAATGAAATTAACTACAAAGTATTTTAAATCGGATTTGCTGTCAGGGATGGTAGTTTTTCTAGTGGCACTACCCCTTTGTCTGGGCATTGCTATCGCCAGTGGTGCGCCACCTTTTGCAGGGATAATCTGTGGAGTTATAGCGGGAATCATTGTTGGATACCTCAGTGGATCCAATGTCAGTGTTTCAGGACCTGCGGCAGGTCTTATTGCTATTGTATTAGTTGCAATAAACGACCTGGGGTATGAGTCCTTTTTAGTGGCGGTGGTGATAGCCGGTGCAATACAGCTGACACTGGGGTTGCTAAAAGCGGGAACTATTTCCGCCTATTTTCCTACCAGTGTTATTGAAGGGATGTTGGTAGCGATCGGTATCATCATCATTAAAAAGGAAATTCCACATGCAATTGGTTACGATAAAGCGCATGAAGGAGATTGGTTCGCCCTGGAGAAAGGTTCTGAAACGGGTTTTTTTACAGAAATAATCAATTCCATTAATTATGCGCACATGGGTGCCATTATCATAACACTGGTGTCCCTGGCTATCCTTATCGCTTTTAATAAAGTTGCTTTTTTAAAAAAGATAAAAGCTATTCCGGGCGCCCTCATCGTGGTTATAGTAGGAATTATTATCAATGAGCTGTTCAAATCAACCGGATCATCGCTTGCCATATCCCAGGATCACCTGGTGACACTTCCTACAGCCTCCTCTTTTAATGAGTTTATCGGGCAGTTCACCACGCCCAATTTTTCCGGGTTCTCCGATCCGAAAGTGTATATAGTGGGCGTGACTATTGCGATCGTAGCCAGTATAGAAACGCTTTTGTGCCTGGAGGCAGGTGATAAAATGGATCCGCTAAAAAGGTTTTCAAGCGCCAATACAGAATTAAAAGCACAGGGCATAGGAAATATTTTATCAGGATTAATAGGCGGACTGCCGATGACTTCTGTGATAGTGAGAACTTCTGCCAATGTGAATGCAGGAGCCAGGACCAAATTATCTGCAATGGCCCACGGCGTTTTCCTGTTACTCACAGTGGTGCTGATTCCCGGGTTACTGAATAAAATACCAATGGCCTGCCTGGCCGCGATCCTTATCATGATCGGTCTCAGGCTGGCAAGCCCGAAAGTATTTTCCCATATGTGGCATACCGGCAAACACCAGTTCATACCGTTTATTGTTACCGTGGTAGCCGTTGTATTTACTGACCTGCTGAAAGGTGTAGGCGTTGGCTTGGTAGTAAGTGTCATTTTCATCCTGAGAGGAAATATGAAACTGGCTTACTTTTTCAAAAAAGAGCAGCACCAGGAAGGAGAAACTATATATATTGACCTGGCACAGGAAGTTTCCTTCTTAAATAAAGCCGCGATAAAACAAACGCTGGCTCACTTACCTCGCAATAGTAAGGTGGTGATTGATGCGGCCAACACCGTGTACATAGACTATGATGTACTGGAACTTATACGGGACTTTTTAAATTTCGGGTCAAAAGATAAAAATATCGATGTTACCCTGTTAAACTTTAAAAAGGAATACCGGATGGAAGATGCCGTACACGTACATTCCGAAAAACCACCGGTGCCGGAAAAAGAACTGGAATTTAATCTCTAGCTACAGGCAGAACGGGTAAGTTGACTGGTTTGAATTAAGATAGCAGGTAAAACATTACGGGTTCGATTAACCCGAACCCGATAAAAAATAATTATTACAACATTAAATTAAAAACAAAAAACATTATGGAAAAGTCATATCAAAAGTTAATCAAGGGTAACCAGATCTATGCTGAAACAAAATTGTTCCAGGATCCGAACTATTTTAAAAATTTATCCCAGGGTCAGCAGCCGGATTATCTTTGGATCGGCTGCAGCGACAGCCGTGTGCCGGCGAACGAGATCACAAAAACGGAAAGCGGTGAAATATTTGTTCACCGGAATATTGCAAACCTGGTGGTGCACACCGACACCAACCTGCTTAGTGTACTGGAATATGCAGTAAAATTTTTAGGGGTTAAGCATATCATCGTATGTGGACATTACGGTTGTGGAGGGGTAAAGGCTGCGATGACAAATACCTACCATGGTTATGTAGATAACTGGCTTCGCAATATTAAAGATGTATATCACCAGAACCGGGAAGAACTGGATGCTATAAAAGACAGCAAAGAGAAAGAACACAGGCTTACGGAATTAAACGTGATAGAGCAGGTAAAAAACCTCGCTAAAACCCCTATCGTTCAGCAGGCATGGGTAGAAAGGGAACTTCACCTTCACGGATGGGTATATGGTATGGAAAATGGGCTGATCAAGGACCTGAGTGTGATACACAACAGCCAGGAGGATATCGATGATATATTCAGGTTTGCCCCTAGGTCAATCGAATTGCCTAAAAAGGCGAACCAGGAGGCGACGAAAAGGTTGGTGACATCAATGGTTAACGGAAGTATTCCAAAAGTTGCGCAACTGTATACATCCGTAAAAAAATCGGCTCCCCAAAAAGCTGTTCCGAAAAAAGCAGCTGCATCAAAAAAGAAAAAACTAACCAGATGACCCATTTCCACATTGCGAAATTTGATGAGGACCAGGTGCTGCATGAGCTAAAACACTTCCTGCCTTCGCAGCAGGCGCTGAAAGATTTTATTCATCATAATTCCTTACATGCTTTTCAGCATATGAAGTTCTATGATGGCATCTTCAAGGCAGCGAAGATTTTTGGATTCCAGGTGCACCTTGGATTGCCGGAATACCGGGACCTCTTTAAAACGGGAAGGATCCGGGAAGACATCCTGGAAATGGTCATCAGCAAAAAGAAAAGCAATGTGGCGGAGTGGAAGGATAAACTCTTGAACAAGGAGTACGACACAATCAATTTTCCACGCATCGGGAGGTTACGCAAAGTCTGGAAAAAAGTCTGCCCTTTCGACCTGGATAATATGGTGCACCCGTTATTGTTTCGTATTCTTTGTGGTTTTTTGGACCAGGGGATCGCAGTAAAGGGTTTTCCGGTTGTGAATAAAAACTTTACTGAAAGTCTACGGGAGTTGGAACAGAAAAGCATGGTCAGTTTTTTCAAGACCAAAGCAATGAAACAACAATTTCTTTCGGGCAATTATTCCATCACTTCTTTGTTAGAGAAAATTGTTGGAAAGCAGGAATATTTTGAACAATATTTATTTGATCAACAGTTTGCTCACCATGGCTGGAGCGGCTTTATCTCGGCCGTGGAGGACAATCCGCATACCCTGCTGGACCGGAAAGCCATTACACTAAAGGAGCTGGTAGAATTTGAACTGTTGCTGGAGTTGGATACACTCAATCATGAGATGGGTAAGGATTGGAAGCACCTGGGCCACTATGTGACTGAACCGCCACTCGGGATATTTGCAGATATTGAACAAACCGAATTTGCCTCTGTCATTGAATTATGGCAGGATGGTTTTGAGTGGAGTTATTATGATTCAGTACTCAAAGGGATTCATCTTGCAGATACCAAAAGGGAATTAATACAGCACAATG
>JAKFCK010000621.1:0-6780 GCA_036676685.1 Chitinophagaceae bacterium
TATTGAAATTGCTATTGCGGGTTGCTGAGTTTGAGCTGGTACCGGTCTTTCAAATCCTTTACACTTCCAACGCATCCCAATGTGTAAACATTCCTGGCAGCCTTCCATTAGTGAGAAAATCATCAAAACATCATCTTAAATCATTCGTTTTTTTAGGAAAATAGTTATCTTAGTATGATATTATCTGTTTATACTCCACGTTAAGAATAAGGAAGCTCTATATATCATTGATGAAGATGCCGACAAGTAGTCGATCTGTTCCAAATGAAACCCAATTAGAAAATTCTTCCAGGTTAAGCACAAGAAGCAATAGAAATATTTAAACTATAAGTGTTGTTGCCTTAACCACCTTTCCGGCTATGGGCGGTGGCGGGGAGGCAACAGGAAACAGGAGCTATTAAGAAGTTTTATGATTCAACCTTTGCCCAATATCCAGCGAGGAGAGCCAACTAAATGAACAGCCCGGGGTATCGGTTGAATTGTGTGGTAGCAACTGATAATTTAACACCAACGATCCGGCAGTAACCCTTGATGGAGAGTGCAGATTACCTTGAGTGTAACACATGAATACTATTTTTACAATTAATGCTTGAGCTGCCATTGATACTGGCGGGTCCAATCGTGCGACGGGTTACGGTCCGCTCGGCTTCTGTATGGATAGCGCTTTCTAAAAGCGCAGAGATTACTTTGAGCATCTGGAATAAAGTAATGGCCTCTGGTCCGGGTGTGGAATTATTTGTACCATCAGAAGCGGCATTACACAGCAGTAAGCTGACCAATACTATTCGTGTTGGCAGCAAGTTGCATATTGCCGTAGTTACTATTTCGCTGCAGGAGCCACCCAGCAGCCCCCCGCCACCGTTAATGCCGGGTCAGTTGTATTCCTATAACCTGGTATTTAAAGTTGCCGGTGCAACTTCTGATTTAAAATCGCTGGCACTGCTGCAGGATAAATTTCCCAACCTGCCGAATGATCCCATTCCGCATCTTGCATTGGGTTATAATGCCGGCATGCTTCCCTCCTTTGTACTACCACCTGTTACCATCGATAAACTGAACCTGGTACACGGCTCCTGCCGCAAAGCACATGGACCCGGGAAAGATTCACTGGCCGCATTAGATAACATTATTAAGAAAGCAGTTACAGATAACGACCCCGAGAAACGCCCGCACCAGCTTTTTTTAACCGGTGATCAAATTTATGCTGACGAAGTACCAACCGTTTTATTACCCCGAATCAATGCACTGGGTTCAGAATTACTGGGGGTGAAAGAAAACGTGTCGGTAAAAAAAGCGTCAGGCCCAACAGAAGATGCAGAAGCCAGTATGGCTAACTTTCCGGCGTCGCGGCGCATGCGCATCTGTAACAAGAATGCCATGTTTACTTCAGTTGCGGCAGAAAATCATCTTCTATCTTTTGGGGAATTTGCAGCCACCTATCTCATGTACTGGAACAATGCGGTATGGGCAAAAGAATTGTTCGACTCTGATGAATTAGAGAAGGATGACAGCTACCTCACTACCTGGGATACTGACCCGCTGACTGCTATGGAACAGCAGTTGTGCCCGCTTGACGCGGATGAACAGAAAAAAAGGGCAGCTGAGACTCCGGCTCAAAAACAAAAACGTATTGACGAGACAAAGAAGGCAGTTAAGGATGCATATCTGAATGAACTCAAGGAGGTAAGCAACTTTCGTAACCAGTTACCGCAGGTGCGCAGGGCATTAGCTAATGTACCGGTATATATGATCATGGATGATCACGAAGTAACAGATGACTGGTATATAACGAAAAACTGGAGAGATAAGGTGCTGACCTCACCATTGGGCTTAAGCATTCTTCGCAATGGATTAATGGCGTATACACTTTTCCAGGACTGGGGTAACGTGCCCGAACAATATGATTCTGCTGTTGCAGTAAGCCCTAAAACCGAACTGCTCACACAGATACAACAAATTATTCCGGCATCGGGTGCAGCTCCTGCAACTGCGACAGCGGATGCGATGCACATTTCATTTGGCTTCAACCTGCCTGATGAAACACCGCCGCCGGTAAAATGGCATTTTACAGTTCCCTGCAGCGAAACCAGCATTTATGTTTTGGATACCCGAACCCGGCGCACGTATGAAACACGCTACAGTCCCCCGGGCCTGCTATCCAATAGCGCCATGGATGATCAGATACCTTTAGCTGCGCAACCGGAAAAGTTTTTGATTTTCGTCTCACCGGCCCCAGTGCTGGGACTTGGGACGCTGGAGGAGCTCTTACAACCTGCTATGACAGCGTTCAACGATTTCGAGGCAGATCCCGAAGCCTGGGCATTTAGTCCTCCGGTATTTGAAGATTTCTTATCGCGCATGGAAAAATTTAAGCGAGTGGTTTTTCTTTCTGGAGATGTGCATTTTGGATGTGGCGGTATAATGGATTACTGGAAGAAAGGCGAGCCCAAAGCGGCACGGTTCATTCAATTTGTATCCAGCGGCCTTAAAAACCAAAAGTTTGGAAGTGAACAATTTCTTATTGGCGGGTTAGTACAAAAACTATTGGGCAGTCTTTTTTACCCGGGGCGCCGCTTAGGTTGGCAATCAAAGTTAGGTCTGCAACTCACTAACCCGGGTGGAAAAGCGAATCCACCCAAGCACCGGGTACGGTTGCGCAAGGAGCCAGTGCTGTTACCCACAGAAGGATGGCCCGCCGGCACTACCGCTAATAAAGAACCGGACTGGAAATGGCTACTGAATATTATGAAGGATGAGCGCCCTGATAATACTTCAGCCGATGCCCGGCCAACAAAAGTGCAGGTAAAATCTATCATCCCCGATGTGAATCCGCTTAGCAATGCAGCGGATGCTTACGACAAAGTGCTGACAAGGCATATGGAAGTTTTTAAGAAGAATTTGGGCAGAACCGTGGTTTGGGACAGTAACATAGGGCTTATAAAATTTAAAACAGATGGTGCGGGAATTATAACAGCCAGTCAGCAAACGCTGTACTGGTTAAATACCGATGAGATAACTGATGATCCTGAAACATTCACCGCATTCGCTGCTATTTTGGAACCTGGTTTAACTACACCGCCTGTGCTTGGCTAAAACTATTTATGGCAGAACAACAGAAAAGCGCCTTAAAGGCCATCGTTACTGAAATACATTTCGTATTGAAAACGATGGCCCATTACCTGCAGGACACGGAGGTAAAGAAAGCTGCTTTGCTGTCGCTTGGACTGAACCCTGCCGGGGCGAGTCAGTCGCCGAATGTACCGGCAGGTTCCATGAACAGTATCCAGCAGTATATCGATAAAGCAGATGATGATGTTGATATCGAAGCGTTTGCCAGTGTGGTAAATGATGTGATCAGTGTATCCAACGCCCTTGATAGCTTTATTCACCTGGTTACTGCCGATGATCCCGAAATTGCGACCGAGTTTTTTGATATGATGTTGCACCTGTACCTGATGGACGCCATGAAGGTTCGTGCAGGTAAAGGGCAGGCAAAAGCATTTTACAGCATTTGTAAAGTGCTGAATTTTTATGAAGAGCTATCCACTCCCTCCGGAGGATTGTTTGGATTTACCAAAAACATAGTAGGCTTCATTAAAAAGGTCGTTTCAGGGTTGGATGCAGATACGGAAGAAGAAGCGGCAACTACTGCTGACACCGTATTTTTATTATTGGCAGTCGCTTCTTTTACCAGCAGTTTTGTTCGCGATAACCTGAAAATTCAACACGGGTTCGATGCTTCTCCAGGCTCAACATCCCCGGTCGCAGATGGAATCTCAAAAAGATCCATCAGCCTGGCGCTGCAGTTGAAAACTGACACACCGGAGGGCAGCGAATACAGTGGTACACTTTTCATAAGCCTGGCCTTAAAACCGGAGCCACACCAGGGAAAAGCATTGGAAGTAAGAGTAGGCGGCTCCGGACAAATGGAAAGTTCTTTCAAAGGCTGGAAATTTACTGCCACTGTTGAAGATGCGCCAACAGCGAAAGGCAAGCTAAAAGTTGAAAAGGATGGCGAGTACTCTCCCTTCATACTTGGTGAGGTAAAGGGCAACTACCTCAAATTCGGTCAGCCCGGTATTGAAGTAGCTGCTGTACCTAGCGATAATGACTTAGATATAAAACTTTCCACTAAAGATTCTGCGTTTGCTTTAAAAAAGGGAGACGGCTTTATTACGTCTTTCTTACCGGAAAAAGGAATTTATGGAAACTTCGATTTAGAAATTGGCTACAGCACACAAAAAGGAGTTTATCTTTCCGGTGGTTCAGGCTTGTCTATATTTATTCCGCTGCACGTATCTATTTACGATGTACTAATACTCAACTCTTTTTTCCTAAAGCTAACCGGGAACGAAGCTAAGGATGGGGCGAGCCTGGAAACATCAATCGGTTTTACTACTAAATTTCTTGCTTTCACTGCTTCTGTTGAGCGCATTGGCCTGATCCATAACTTTTCAATACCTGCTGATGGCAATTTGAGTGATTTAAAATACAGCATTGCGTTTAAACCTCCCAATGGCATTGGTCTTGCGTTTGACGGCGGCATCTTGAAAGGCGGTGGCTTCCTGTATTTCGATCATGAAAAGGGAGAATACTTTGGCGGCCTGGAACTTGCATTTGTGGATCTATTCACCTTAAAAGCAATTGGTGTCATCACCACAAAAATGCCCGATGGAAGCGAAGGGTTTTCCATGCTTCTGATCCTTACACTTGAAATACCTATTCAACTTAGCTTCGGTTTTATATTGGCCGGCATAGGGGGTTTAGTTGGTGTAAACAGAATAGTGAAGATCGATGTGCTCCGGGAGGGAATTAAAACAAACTCCATAAAAAGTATTCTGTTTCCGCAGGACATCGTAGCCAACATGAGCCGCATCATCAGTGATTTGCGCTCAGTGTTTCCACCACAGCACGACAGTTTTGTGGGTATGCCAATGGGTAAACTCAGTTGGGGGACCAGCTCGCTGGTATCTATCGAACTGGGCATATTGTTCGGCTCCGGCCTGTCAGGCATCGCCATACTCGGAGTTTTAAAAGTAGTAATACCGGAGGAAAAAAGCGGTATCATACGCATACAGGTAAACTTTCTTGGGGTTATTGATTTCGAGAACAAGTATATTTCCTTCGATGCCACCTTGTACGATTCGAGGATACTGATTTATACGCTTGCCGGTGATATGGCGTTCCGGTTATCATGGGGTGCTAACCCGATGTTTATTATAACAGTGGGTGGTTTCCATCCGGCCTTTAAAGATGCACCGGGTGATCTGCAAAACATGACACGGATCACCATTAGCCTGCTAAGTGGCGATAACCCGCGCATTTCCTTACAGAGCTATTATGCCATCACCTCCAACACGGTGCAGTTTGGAGCAAAAGCAGAGTTGTATGCTGCTGCCTGCGGTTTTAATATATACGGGTTTATCGGTTATGATGTATTGTTCCAGTTTGATCCGTTCAAATTTATAGCTCTATTCAGCGCAGGGCTTGCATTGCGCAGGGGAAGCTCGGTAATTATGGGGATCAGCGTATCCGGGCAGCTGGCGGGCCCTAAACCGATGGATGCGAAAGGTGAAGGCAGTATTAGTATTCTATTTTTCGACGTTACTGTCGATTTCCATGAAACATGGGGCGGCGATGCCGAACCGGTAGTTACGCAGGAAGAGAATCTCACCGAAAGGTTAAAACTGGAAATAGGCAACGACCAAAACTGGAAAGCAGAAATACCCGCTAACAACAGCCTGCATGTAACCATCAAGAAACTGGAACAATCGCCGGGCAAGTTAATTGTTCATCCTTTTGGAGTACTTACATTTAGTGAACAAACCGTACCACTGGAGATCAGCATTAATAAGTTCGGCGACAGAAAACCGAAAGATGATATCAACAAGTTTGAAATAAAACCGTCGGACACCGGAATATCCAGCACTCCGGTTACCGAGCAGTTTGCACCCGCCAACTTCTTCAATTTAAAAGATAGCGAAAAATTAGCACGCCCCTCTTTCGAGCATATGAAGAGCGGTTTTGCAATGACGGGTTCGTCTATTACAAAAGTGCCGGCCATGGTGATCAAGAGCGTGGATTATGAACTCGCGTACCTCCGCAAAAAACGCGGACTATTAATCGCAGGCGGTATTTATAAGTATGCAAAGGCCTTATTTGTAAGCAATTTAAAAGCGAGCGCGGTAGCCAATTCCAGTTTATCCAGTAGCGGCAAAAGGGTTTCCTATAATGCACCCGAAGTAGTGCAATTAAAAGAAGAGGGATTCGCTATTGCCAGTACCAGCGATTTGAAGCTGCACAGCACGACTGCAACAACCGGGAGTTATAGTGAGGCGGCACAGCTGATGCAGGAATTGATAAAAAAAGATCCGGCATTGAAAGGAACAATACAGGTTATATCACAACAGGAACTAAACTAACCCAAAATGAGTGTTGAAACAGCTAGGTACCAGTTTCATTCCTGGGCACGAAAGGGAATCGCCAACAATATTACAGAAGGCGATGATCTTGGTTCAGGTGCATCAGGCACTTTGGAGCGGGTGGCAGTGCCCATTGGTGTCAAACTGAACGAGGACGGGCTCACTAAAAACTTTGCACTGATTGGCCCGGGAGATATTGTTGGTGTGAACAGGGATATGGTGGTGCGTACAGAGCCCTTGAACTGGACCACTGATTATGAAAGCAACTACCTCCAGCTTATTGAATTCTATGATGAAGATTTCGTCTGGCGGTATACTCCTGCAGCACCTGCAGGGACCCGAGGCCGAGGGCCGACGC
>JAKFCK010000622.1:0-30913 GCA_036676685.1 Chitinophagaceae bacterium
TCGGCCCCAGGTCGGCGAGGCGCTGCTTGACGGCGCTGATGACGGTTTTCGGATCTTCCTGCACGCGCAGCCCGATGATCGCGCCGACGTGTTCTTGATAGCCGTCGGCGAGCAGGCCCTGGCGGAACTGGCCGCCGAGCCGCACGACGGCGATGTCGCCGAGTCGCAGGCCCGCGCCTTTGAGCCGGTCTCCGCGGATGATGATGTTCTCCACATCCTCGACTGAGCGGACGAAGCCGACGCCACGTATCATGGTTTCAATGCCTGATTGCTCCACGCTCATCGCCCCCACGTCACGGCCTGCTTGCGAGACGGCCATCATGAGCATCTCGAGGGTGATGCCTTGCTCCTCGATACGGGTTGGATCGATGTCGATTTGATATTCGCGCACCACGCCACCGACGGGCGCCACTTCGGCCACGCCGGGGACGGCGCGTAAGGCGGTCACGACCACTTGATCGAGAATGAAACGCTTCGTTTCGATATCACGCGGCCCCTGCATTATGAACCTGCCATGGGCAGTAGAAAAGAAGAAGGATACATTGACCCTTCTGATAACCGGTATTTAAAAAGTAATGATCATTCGCATCGCATTCAGAATCCGCTGGACCAGTATTATGTAGATATGATCAGTCGTATGTATCCGGCTATGTACACGGCTCCTCTGTTAGCAGACCAACCCAACGGCGATACCCGCCCGATTTTCTTTTGCGAATATGCCCATGCGATGGGTAATAGTGCAGGCAATATTAAAGATTTCTGGGACCAGTGGAGAAATACAAAACGAATTATTGGTGGTTGCATCTGGGAGTTTAAGGACCAGGGTTTATTAAAAAAAGATTCTCTGGGTGTTCCATTTTATGCATATGGTGGAGATTATGGAGAAAAATATTTTGACAATTTTACTATTAAGGGTATTGTTAATGCAGATGGGGCACCCAAGGGTGTTATGTTTGAATGCAAACGTGTTTTTCAGCCCCTGGAAGCTGAATTAGTGGATGCACCAAAAAGATTGATCAGGATCACTAACAGGGGGGCAGTAAAAAATAGCAATGATTATAATGGAATGCTATCTGTGAGAGAAGATGGTTATGTGGTCCTTTCCAAGGCCATGCCGGAGTTATCTATTCCTGCAGGGAAGGATACCATTATAAATATTTCTTCTTACCTCCCTGCAATGAAAGCCGGTTCCGCCTATCATGTGGGCATTCGCTTCGACCTGAAGGAAAATGAAGCATGGGCCGGCAAAGGATTTGAGATCGCTTCTAACCAGTTCCTGGTCCGGGAGGGAAATCCCAAAAAGCCGGTCCCGCCATCATCCAATACCCTGGTGGTGACAGATACAAAGGATAACGTTAGTATTAAAGGACAAAACTTTACCATAGGATTTACAAAAGCCATTCGTGGTGGCTTGTTTTCTTACATTTATAATGGTAAGGAACAGGTGAAACAAACCTTGCTCCCGGATTTCACCCGGCCGCTGACCGACAATGATAAAAGAGGCTGGAAACCACAACGCAAATTAAAACAATGGTATTATGAGGACCTGGAATTAGTGAATACAACGGTTGATAAAAAGCCTGGCAGCGTCATGGTTACGAACTCATATAGTTTGATAAATGATAGTGCCCGTGTAAAAACTATATATACCATCTACGGCGATGGGGTAATAAAAATAAATTATACTTTAACAGTTAAACCTGGGTTGCCAAACATTCCTAAAGTAGGTATGCAAATGGGAATTGAAAGAAGCTATGACTATATTGAATGGTTCGGAAGGGGAGAGAAAGAAAATTACATTGATAAAAATTACGGCGCTGACGAGGGGATTTACAGACTACCTGTCCACGAGTTCATGGAAAATTACGTGGTGCCCCAGGAAAACGGAAACCGGACTGATGTGCGTTGGATGTTTTTAGCAAACAAACAAAAGGAAGGGTTACTGGTTGTTGCCGACAGCTTATTAAGTATGAGCGCCTGGCCATATACGGAAGAAAACATTTTAAATGCCAAACACACCAACAGGCTGAAGGATGCCGGCCTGGTCACTTTAAATATAGACCTTATACAAATGGGTGTTGGTGGCAATGATAGCTGGAGCGATGTGGCCGCACCACTGGATAAGTACCAGGTTCCCGCCCGCGATTATAATTATTCATTTTACCTTGTCCCTTTTAATGCTAAACAAAAGTTGGCAGGGTTAAGATCAAAAGAAATTAAATATTAAATGCGAATTACCTTTTATACAACAGCAATCCCTCAAACAAAACAAATCAGAAGAATTTTTTATCTTCTTTGTGCTCTTTGCGCCTTCGTGGGACAACCTTCATCTGCCCAGCACAAACAAGTATCAGGAGACGTTATGCAGCAAATCTACGAAAAGGTAAAAACACCCCATAAATATGGGCTTGTCATAGTCCCTGGTGACGCAACAAAAAAAATAGATTGCCCCTCTGTCTTCAGAAAGGGAAGATATTGGTACATGACATACATCCAGTTTGATGGCAGGGGGTACGAGACATGGCTGGCGAAAAGTAAAGATTTGCTTAACTGGCAAACACTTGGGAGGTTAATGAGTTTTTCTGATACCACCGACTGGGACAATAACCAAAAGGCCGGTTATCCCGCCTTGCAGGATACAGAGTTTGGGTGTAGTTACAAGATCAAAAAATACGCTGGAAAATTTTGGATGAGTTATATCGGTGGTAAAGACAGGGGGTATGAAGCAGGCCCGCTCGCAATAGGTATGGCTTTTACGTCTTCAGGTATATCAAAACCACATGAATGGAACAGATTGAAAGCACCCGTACTTACGGCAACGGATAAAGATGTTCGCTGGTGGGAGAATAAAAAACTATTTAAAAGTTCTATTATTTGGGATAAGAAAAAATCACTTGGACATTCCTTTGTCATGTATTATAACGCCAACGGTGACACGAGTAATAACACACCGAAATGGCGCTGGTTTGAAAGAATAGGCATAGCAGTTTCGGATGATATGGTCACCTGGCAGCGTTACCAGGTGGACCCGGTGATGCACCACAAAATTGGTATTACGGGTGATGCTGTAATACAAAAAATAGGCAAAGTATGGGTGATGTTTTATTTCGGTGCTTTCTGGGAAGTAAGAACAGATGCTTTTAACCGTTTCGCCTGCAGCTATGACCTCGTGAACTGGACAGACTGGAATGGAGAGGACCTGGTTAAATCATCCGAACCATTCGATGAAAAATATGCTCATAAAAGTTATGTGATAAAACACAAAGGAGTGGTATACCATTATTATTGTGCGGTAGATAAAAAAGATAACCGCGGTATTGCGGTGGCGACTTCGGTAGATAAAGGGAAGAGTGTGATAAATTTTGCGAGATAGGGTTTTATGTAAAAAGGCAAAGACAAATTCAAATGGCCTTAAGGCCCGGGATATATTCATGAAGAGACTTATTAAATATTGCTTGTTGCTTGTTTTCACAAATACGTTTGCGATTGGTTTGTTTGCCCAATCGAATCACCAAACAGGTTTAATGGAGAAGAATTTTTTGAATCCCCCTGCATCAGCAAAACCATGGGTTTTCTGGTACTGGATGCATGCTGCTGTTTCCAGGGAAGGCATCACTGCAGACCTGGAAGCAATGAAAGAAGTGGGTATTGGAGGGGCTTACCTTATGCCCATAAAAGACACTTCATCTGCAATTCCATTTCAACCGACAGTAAGGCAGTTAACCCCGGAGTGGTGGGGGATGGTAAAATTTGCCATGCAGGAAGCCAGACGGCTGAACCTCCAGCTAGCCATGCATGTTAGTGATGGTTTTGCATTGGCCGGCGGCCCGTGGATTACCCCGGAATTTTCAATGCAGAAACTGGTATGGACCAAAACATTTGTAAAGAGTAGGGATACCTCTGCGCTACAACTTGACCAACCCGAGACCAACGAAGGTTATTATAAAGACGTTGCAGTATTCGCCTATCCTGCAAATTTTGCTTCTTCATTCAGGGATGTGGTGTTGATTCCTACGGTTACCACCAGTCACGGGGCAAAAGCACAGTTCTTATCTTTTCCTAACCCCGGCAATAAGCAAAGTTTTAAAAGTGATACCGCTTGCTGGATACAATATAAATACCCGGATCCGATAACCTGTCGTTCAATTCGCATACATGTGGGGGGCAATAATTACCAGGCTCAGCGTTTTGTCATTCAATCCAGTGATAACGGTATCGATTTTAAAACCATAACACAGTTGGTGCCACCGAGGCATGGCTGGCAGGATACTGAGGAAGATTATACCTATGCGATTCCTGCAACCACCGCAAAATATTTTCGTTTTGTATATGATAAAACGGGGTCGGAGCCGGGATCGGAAGACCTGGACGCTGCCAAGTGGAAACCTTCTTTAAAAGTGATGGGAATTTATTTAAGTGACGAACCTGTCATAAATCAATTCCAGGCCAAAAATGGGAGTGTCTGGAGAGTGGCATCCAATACCACTGCCCAGCAGGTCACAAAAGAGGATGCCGTGCCTTTAAAAAATATTATTAATCTCACATCAAAATTAGACAAGGATGGAAATCTTGACTGGCCTTTGGCTTCGGCCAGGCTTCCAGATAATTCTCCCGGTTGGGTTATCGTCAGAATAGGGCATACTACTACCGGTAAAACAAACGCTACAGCCGGAGCGGGTAAAGGGCTGGAAACAGATAAGTTTAATCCTGCCGCTATAAAACTACAGTTTGATAATTGGTTTGCAAAGGCTCTTTCCGAAACAGACTCAGCTTTAGCCAAAGAAGTTTTGAAAATATTCCATGTAGATAGTTGGGAATGTGGCAGCCAGAACTGGAGCCCGGTGTTCGCGGCAGAATTTAAAAAAAGGCGGAGCTATGACCTGCTGCCTTATCTCTTAACCATGACAGGAGTGCCGGTAGGTGATGCATCTATCTCGGAAAAAGTATTACATGATGTGAGGCAGACAATTGCAGACCTGGTGAACGACGTATTTTATAAAACCCTGAAAGACCTGGCACACGAAAAGGGTTGCAGTTTTTCTGCAGAGGCGATTGCGCCAACTATGGTGAGCGATGGTTTGTTGCATTACAAAAACGTGGACCTTCCCATGGGGGAATTCTGGCTGAATAGTCCAACACATGACAAGCCAAATGATATGGCAGACGCCATCAGTGGCGCACATATCTATGGGAAAAACATTATCCAGGCAGAGGCATTCACGTCCGTAAGAATGAACTGGGGCGAACATCCCGGGAATTTAAAGGCCCTTGGAGACAGGAATTTTGCACTTGGCATTAATAAAATGGTCTTGCATGTTTTTACACACAATCCATGGATAGACAAAAAGCCGGGGATGACCTTGGATGGTGTAGGATTATACTATCAAAGAGATCAGACCTGGTTCAAACAAAGTAAAGTATGGATCGATTATTTAGCCCGGTGCCAGGCTTTGTTGCAAATGGGCAAACCCGTGGTAGATATCGGCGTGTTTACTGGTGAAGAAATTCCAAGGCGTTCGATCTTACCCGATCGGTTAGTCAACACGTTGCCTGGAATATTCGGAAAAGAAAAACTTGCAGAAGAAAAAAAACGGCTGCAAAATGTTGGTGAGCCACTCAGGCAAATTCCCGATGGTGTTTCGCATTCCGCTAACATGGCCGATCCCGAAGATTGGATTGACCCGTTGAATGGATATAAATACGATTCCTTTAACCCGGATGTTTTGATGATGATGACGGTGAAAGACGGGCGGGTTGTATTACCCGGTGGTGCAAATTATTCAGTTTTGGTATTCCCTGGTAAACATCCCATGCAACCGAATAGTAATTTGATGTCACTGGCTGTTGCGAAAAAACTGCTACAGTTGGTAACCGATGGGGCTACAATAATCATGAGTAATGAACTCAGGAATGGTATCGGTATTAAAGACAATTATGCCGCCGTACGTTTAGTGCTAAAACAATTGTTGAGCAAAGGAAATAAAAAGGGAAAGGTCATTTTTGCAGCAGTTACGGATACCTCATTTAAAGCAATGGGAGTAGAAAAAGACCTGCAGATTTTAAATGATGATCATTCCGTTGCCTGGACACACCGGCAAACTGCTGAAGAAGACATTTATTTTATTGCCAACCAAAAGAATGAACCAATACAAGCAACATTGAGTTTCCGTGTCATAACCAGCAATGCAGCGCTTTGGGATCCTGTGACAGGTGAGACAACTAAACTAAATCACACAGCAGGAAAAAATGGAAGAACGAACGCAATAGTTCTACTTCAGCCTAACCAATCGTTATTTGTTATCCTCAAAAAAAGGATTTTAGCTGCTACTGCGATCAACAATTATATATTACAAAGTGAACCCATTTTATTTGCAAATAAATGGAGCCTGACATTTGATAAGAAATATGGCACTGATACAACCCTTGTTTTGGATGTTCTTAACAGCTGGACTGAAAATACTGACAGTAGCATTAAGTATTATTCGGGCACTGCGATCTATAAAAATACATTTACCGTAACCGATATCACCCAAATAAATACTGCATTCCTGGAATTAAAAGCTGTTAATAACATTGCAAGTATTAAAATAAACGGTATCGATTGCGGAACTATCTGGACCCCGCCCTATAGAGCTGATATCAGTAGTGCCATTAAGTCCGGGGAAAATCAAATTGAAATAGAAGTGGCCAACACCTGGCACAATCGCCTCATCGGTGATAATTTATTACCTGTTGAGAAAAGAATTAGCTGGACAACTGCCCCTTTCAGGTTAAAAGATAAACCCTTATTACCCGCCGGCTTAGTGGGTGATATCAAAATTTCCCTTCAAAAATAACAGGGTTAAGAAGAATTTGAAGAGTATAAATTTATGTTCCCCTTCAGGGGACAGGGGTTGTAAACGAACTCACCGGGTAACCCTCGGTACTAAATAATTCTCCTACTACAAAGTCTTTGAACGCATACCTCACAGCAACCGGTGCCTTCACCTGTGGCGAGGTCAATTGTATCATTCCTCTCGCAATTGTGGCCTGTGCCGGGTAAAATATCTTGTCAGCACCAGCAATTTCAAATTGTGTGATCGGTCTGCCAAAGCTGGTAAGGCCATTGGGGGTAAATTTAAAGCGCACCGTAGCAACGGAATCTTTTACCATCAATGAATCAAATAAAGGACTCTGGTAGGCAAACCCTCTTTTGCCATAAGTTTCGCCTAAGGCATAATAAGCAAAGCGTTTACCTACTATCTCTTTGTCCGCAGGGTGAATGCTTTTCTCTTCCCCGGCATCCAGTAGCACGATCATACCACTGGCGGGAATAACATCAAGTGATTTTCTTTGTGCATCTCTCAGGTAGGCTGAATTCAATTTTTCACTTTGTGTAGTTGTGGGTAAACTACCGTAATTGAATGGTGCGATCTGGGCGTAATAAAAAGGGAAATTTCCCTGGCCCCATTCCTCCCTCCAAAGTTTTACCATTGCCGGGAAAACTTTCTCATACTGATCCGGCCGGTCATAATTCGTTTCTCCCTGGTACCAGATAGCTCCTTTGATCGTGTAACCCATTATGGGATGAATCATTCCATTATACAAGGTCGTAGCATTTTTATTGGTCAGTTTGTCGGTACCTGTAGGAGAAGGGATCGTTATTTCCGGAAAACCTTTTAGCGATTCGGCAGACATAAATGCTTCTGCAGGGGAACCTCCGTAACTCACGTTGATGAGCGCTACCGGCACTTTTAATTGCTGCTGTAACAAACGGCCAAAATAATAAGCGGTTGCCGAAAAATTGGAAACAGTTTCCGGGCTTACTGTTTTCCAGGATGAGTTTTTGCTGGTATCTTTTGTAAATCTTTCCACGGCGCGGGGAATGGTATAAATTCTTATCTGGTCATTGTATGAATTGAAAATGGCATCGTTTGAGCCTTTAATAGGCTGATCTTTAAAACCTTTCAAAGGCATCTCCATATTGGATTGCCCGCTGCAGATCCATACTTCCCCGATTAAAATGTCTTTAATGATGACGGGATCACCATCTGACACAATCATGGAATAAGGCCCCCCTGCAACCGGTGTGGTCACCTTCACTTGCCACTGACCCTTATCGTTAGTCTCTATATTATAGATTTTTTTATTCCATGAAGTCGTTATCTTCACTAAGGTACCTGGTTTTGCCCACCCCCAGAGCGCCGCTTTGGCCTGCTGCTGTAAAACCATACCGTCACTAAAGAAAGCTGGCAGCTGTACGCGGGCTGATATCGAAAATGGCAATAAAAAAAGCAAAATAATTATATACAATATTGCTTTTATATTTCTGGGATAGAACATGACGGGATGGTTATGCTGAATGAGTTACGAAGATAAATCAAAACCCGCAGTACCATACATCCCAATTGCAATGCTTACTGGTGGCCGGGCCAAAATATTTGTGTAATTTTCCGTGAGGAAATTTTTATAGAAATTAAATGAAGGAAATAAAAGACAACAAGGAAGGCTCGCATAAAAATATCTGGTATGGCCTGGGCCGCCAGCGTATTGAAATACCTAAAACCATCCTCAAATCAAGGGTGCAAAATAACCTGCTGTTAAAACACCTGCACATCCATTCTATAGGATTTTACCCCAAGGCAAAAGATCACTATACTTATCGTAAAAAAGGACTACCGGAAAATTTCATTTTTTATTGCGTGGACGGGTATGGCTGGTACGAACTGGAAGGCCAGCGCCATCAGATCGGTCCGAATGAATTTTTCATTTTACCCCAAAATGTAGAACATTCCTATGGTAATGACCCGGAACATCCATGGAGCATTTACTGGATACATTTTGGCGGCGAAGGTCTGGCTGCCTTTAATGAGACTTTAGCGGTACAAAAACATTTTAAACCCTTCCTGGTTAAAAACAATGCACAGACAACCGCCATTTTTACGAAGATCTACAAGGCATTGCAATTAGGGTACAGTATCGACAATTTGTTATTTGCCAATATGTGCCTCACACATTTTCTTACTTTATTCATTTATAATTCCAGGCATTACGATACCGTGGAAGCGGATACACCTGATTGCGTGGACGGAGCCATCCTATATATGCAACAGCATATTGACGAAAATATATCCCTCAATGAGCTAAGTAAACATTACAACTATTCGGTCTCCCGTTTTTCTAATTTATTCCGCCAGAAGACCGGGTATGCCCCAATTGATTATTTCCTGCAGATGAAAATGCAGAAGGCCTGCCAGGAACTTGATTTTACCACTCATTCAATAAAATATATTGCTTTTAGCATGGGATTCGATGATCCATACTATTTTTCCAAACGCTTTAAGACCATTATAGGTGTATCGCCAAAAAAATACCGGTCAATGAAAAAGAGTGAGTAATATTTAAAATCTTACCTGGATCCAGGATCACGCGAATGAAATATAAATTAGCCGTTTTTTGTTTGATGGTTTTTGTTGCAGGCAAATGTTGTGCTCAGCAATTTCCTGCAAATTATAACCTGCAATGGACCACACAGAGTACTAATGCTTCTCAGTCCATGCCCGGTGGCGGGGGCGACATTGGGTTGAATGTATGGGTGGAGAATGGTGAGCTGTTGATCTATATTGCAAGAAGCGGAAGTTTCAACGAAGAAAACGCCTTGCTTAAAGCCGGGCGTATCCGGGTGAAATTTTCTCCCAATCCTTTTGACGGAAAAATATTTAAACAGGAATTGCACCTGGAAGAAGGATGTGTTACAGTTACCGGGGAAAACAATGCTGTACGGGCAGATATAAAAATATGGGCAGATATTTTTCAACCTGTGGCACACATTGAAATAAAAGCAAACAAAAAAATAAATGCAGAAGCGGCTTACGAAAGCTGGCGCTACCAGGACAGGATTATTAAACCACGGGAAAATTGGGGCAATTCTTTCAAATGGGCAGCGCCAAAAAATAACAGTTATAAAAAAGATGTGATTGAATACAGGGGTAATGATGTCCTGTTTTATCATCATAACAGTGCCCAGACAATTTTTGATCTCATCGTGGCACAACAGGGGATGGATTCGGTGAAAGATGAGCTCTATAATCCTTTAAAGTTTCTCGCTAGTGGCGGACTTTTTTGGGGGAGCAATTGTTCACCGGCAGGGATAACTGAAGGCACCTACGCTAATACTGATTATAAAGGCTGGAAATTAAAAAGTAACCGGGCATCCCGCGGATATTCCTTCCGGTTAGTGCTGCATAATGCACAGGTCTCAACAATCGAAACATGGAAACGGTCATTGGACTCATCGGCCCGCCTGTCTTCGTCCAGGGCACACTTGCAGAAAAACCGGCAATGGTGGGCTGATTTCTGGAAACGGAGTTTTATCCAAACCAGTCTCCAACAGCCAGGTTCAAAAGAATGGGAGATCGGGAGAAACTACCAGTTGTTCAGGTATATGCTAGCTGCTAATTCACGGGGTGATTGGCCCACTAAATTTAACGGGGGATTATTTACTGTTGATCCGGTGTATACAGACACAAATTTCAAACTCACACCGGATTACCGCAACTGGGGAGGGGGACTTCATACGATGCAGAACCAGCGGTTGGTGCATTTCCCTATGATAAAAAACGGTGATTGGGACCTGCTACAACCGCAGTTGGAATTTTATAAAAGGATTTTAAGGAATGCGGAATTGCGGAGCAAGGTATATTGGAATCATGGCGGGGCCTGCTTCACGGAGCAAATGGAGAATTTTGGTTTGCCCAATTATGCAGAATATGGACAAAAACGCCCTGCAGATTTTGATAAAGGGGTGGAGTATAACGCATGGCTGGAATACCAATGGGATTCAGTATTGGAATTTTGCCTGATGATGTTGGAGGAACAAAGGTACACCGGTAAAGATATCAGCAGCCGCATACCCTTTATAGAAAGTTGCCTCCGGTTCTTTGACGAACACTACCAATACCAGGCACGCAAACTGGGGACAAAAGCACTGGATCAAAACGGCAAATTAGTTTTGTACCCGGGTTCTGCGGCAGAAACATTTAAGATGGCTTACAATGCCAGTAGTACCGTTGCAGCTCTGCAAACAGTAACACAACGATTATTGCAACTCCCGACCGGCTACCTTTCCGACGAAAAGAAAATATTATGGCAGGCTTTTCAGAATCGTATTCCGCCTATCGAATACGGTTTATTGAACGGCCATACCACAATTGCTCCTGCCAGAAGCTGGCAACGCATTAACAATACCGAGTCGCCCCAGCTCTATCCCGTATATCCCTGGGGGATCTATGGTCTTGGAAAGCCTGGGTTGGATACCGCACTAAACACCTGGCACTTTGATACCAGCGTGATAAAATTCCGGAGCCATATCGGCTGGAAGCAGGATAATATCTGGGCCGCAAGGCTGGGTCTTTCTAACGAAGCATGGAAACTCACTTCACTCAAATTGCAAAATGCAGGCAGGCGTTTCCCGGCCTTCTGGGGCCCTGGGTTCGACTGGGTGCCGGATCACAACTGGGGCGGCAGCGGGATGATCGGCCTGCAGGAAATGCTGATGCAGGTGGATGATAAAAAAATTCTGTTGTTTCCGGCCTGGCCATCAAACATTGACGTGCATTTTAAATTACATGCGCCCTACAATACGACGATTGAGGCTGAACTTAAGAATGGGAAGCTGGTAACTCTTATGGTTATTCCTGCGGAAAGGAAAAAAGACATCATCAATTTATTGTCACCGGAGCCCGATCTGCAACGCTAAATCATCAATTCGTTCACGCCGCCAGGATTTGAAGTTTTTTCTTCGCGTATCCTGGAATAATATATTACAAAACTTTAATGAGGATGATAAAATTGAGTGTAAGGTCAGTTTATTTACACTGTTCGTCACAAGCTTAAACGCACAGGCTGCATACAGCCTTGTAAAATATGTAGATGAGTATTTAACTACAATGGAAAAACATTCGCTTTATTCAAAACAGTTGAACCGGGATAATATACGGGATGCTGTCAGAATAAAATTGCGAACTGCAGTGAGTGCCAGGGATGTGGATTATAAACTGGCCGCAAGCCAGACAGGCCCTGCTTATTTAAAAAAGACATAGCCTTGCGGTATTGTGATTAATTGATGTAACCGGGAGGATTGTCTGACGTTCTAAACTTCTTGTTTATTGGTACTATATAGCCTCCATATATCGCGTAATCATTTTAAAATATCAATTCCCTTATGTATTGCCATGTATTTGATTACCGCCATATCGTCCTGCAGCGGGAGGGCGCCCTGCCTCCCGGTAGCTCTTGGTTTTCGCCATACCTAAGCCTACCCGTCACCTACTCATCTGTGCTATCTCTGTGCTAAATAGCACAGAGATAGCACAGAGGTAGCACAGAGATATCAATTGAGATACCTATTTAATACGACAATGCCCGGGACAACTTTGCAGATCTGCAGGCTGATGTAACGGTGCAGGCTGCTGTTCGATGGCTGAATGGACGGCCAGGCAGGTAAAAAAATCATTAGTAAAAGGCGATGATCAATTGTTTTGGGGAACCTCTTTGGGTTGATCCCGGAAAAATTCTTCCAGCCCGGCGATCATTTCACTGCTGCCAATATACAGCGGTGCGCGCTGGTGAATATTTTTAAAAGGTACATCCAGGGTCCGCTTGCTGCCATCAGTAGCACGGCCTCCAGCCTGTTCAAAAATGTAAGCCCATGGGCTACATTCATAAGCCAGTCTTAATTTACCATCAGGATAATTGGTAGTGGGAGGGTTCATAAATATGCCGCCTTTCATCAGGTTGCGGTGAAGATCCGCCACCATACTCCCCACATTGCGTTGCGAAAAAAAATTTTCCTTATCCCTGTTCACCAACTGGCAATGCTCCAGGTATTTTCTCACAGCCACTGGGTAGTGATAAATATTGCTGAAACTTACAGACACGATCGCACCTTTTTCCGGGCATTTCATAGCAGGATGGCTCAGGTAAAATTCACCGATGGATGGGTCCAAAGTAAATCCATTCACGCCCCTGCTGGTGGCAAATACAAACATGGTTGATGAACCGTAAATTACATATCCTGCTGCTACCATTTTATTACCCTGCAATACAAAATCTTCTGCTGTGCACGGAGTGCCGGCAGGACTTGTGCGAAGGTATATCCCGAAGATGGTTCCAATAGAAATACAATTGTCGATATTACTGCTGCCATCCAACGGGTCAAAAGCTACGATATACTTGCTCTGGCAACTCATCTCATCGTCAAACACAACTACATCTTCCTCTTCTTCACTTACGACACCGGCACAACTGATGCCTCTTTTCAATACACCCATCAGGGCATGGTTAGCAAAAATATCCAGTTTTTTTACCTGTTCGCCCTGTACATTCACGAGGTCTGTTTCACCCAGGATGTCTACAAGCCCGGCCCGGTTGATCTCCAGGTTAATGAGCTTTGCAGCCAGTCCTATATCGCGTAACAAATTGCTTAGTTGGCCCGTAGCGAGCGGGAAGTTTCTCATTTCAGAGAACCTGAATTCGTCAAGGGTGAGAACATTCCTGGCAGTGCTCATATTATTTGTTTTTAATAAAATTAATCAATCCACAATTATCATTAGTTATAAACCCGGCAGGTTTTTTTAAGAAGAAAACTATGTCCGGTCGAAACTGACATCCAAAGGTCCCTGCAACAAAAATAGTGACTCTTTGTCTTCTGCTAACACGTGAATAATGTCATTGGCCATTAGCCGCGTTGATCCGTTGGGTGAAATATATACACCAGCCCTTTCAATAGCCATAATGCTGATTGTTGCGGGAACATTTAGCTCCACGATCCTTTTCCCGACAGCGCCTGATTGTTTTGGCAGGAGTATTTTTGTCATTTCTGATTTTATGTTATCAGTAGATTCAAAGTCAAGCCCGATCCTCCTTTTTGTTTTTGGTGCAATTGTTACATGCAACAGCCTGGCCACGTAGGCCAGGGTAGTGCCCTGGAGGAGTACAGAGGTGATCGATATAAAAAACACCAGATTAAAAATAAGCTCAGCTTTTGGTATTCCCGCCAATAAAGGATAAGTCGCGAATACGATGGGTACACTTCCTCTTAACCCCACCCACGAGATAAAAAATTTACTACGCATATTTGTCTTAAAAAAATAAAGGGAAACAAATACGCCGATCGGCCGGGCAACAAAGATGAGAAAAGCAGAGATCAGGAGGCCCATTCCTATCAGCGGTAGAATATGAGATGGGAAAACAAGCAGGCCGAGGGTAAGAAATAGAATGATCTGCATCAGCCATGCCTGTCCGTCGTAGAATTTTATCAGGCTTCGTTTGTGGATCATTTTACTGTTGCCCATAATCACTGCACATAAATAAATAGCGAGGAAACCGTTGCCACCTATGGCGTGCGTCACGGAGTAAGTGAATATGGCCAGGCCTAAGGTGAGAACGGGGTAAAGGCCCTCGGTTTCAAGTTTAATATTATTGACCAGCCACACGCTTGCTTTGCCCATCCCGTATCCAATGGCCGCACCAAGGATGAATTCCTTCAGGAAAGATATAGCCATGTCAGAAAAGTCTGCATTTCCCGATGCCACAATGCCGGTGAGCGTGATGGTTAGGAAATACGCCATAGGGTCATTACTTCCACTCTCCAGTTCAAGTACCGGGCGTAAGTGCCCTTTTAATGCAACTCCCCGGTTACGCAAAATTGAAAAAACTGCTGCTGCATCAGTGGCAGAAACTATCGCGCCCAACAAAAGCCCCTCCCATATGGTAAAACCGAACACGAATTTCACAAACAGCCCCACGGTACCGGCGGTGAGTAGTACGCCAAGCGTGGAAAGCGATACTCCGCGCCACAATACGGGTTTAATGCTTTCCCAGTTGGTATCTAATCCACCGGAAAATAAGATGAAGTTCAAGGCAGTAATACCAATCAGTTGCGCTATTGCCGCATTGTCAAAGTGAATGCCGCCCACACCTTCAGAACCCGCAAGTACGCCGATGATTAGAAAAAATATCAACGTGGGCACGCCGGATTTATTCGTGGTTTTTCCGGCAATTACGCTTATTAATAATAACAATGAGCCTATTAGTAAAATGTTTCCGGCTTCAATAAACATGCTTGATAAATTAGTTTTTTATATTAAACAGGAAAAATTAATCTACACCTGGTCTTTAGTAAATCAGCTTATTCCTAAAGGAATTTGGTAATATGTTCTAAAAAGTAGTAAAGAAGTGTGCTGAAAAATCTAAATAGTATTTGGTATTCAGCTTTATGATAAGGGAAGTATTTTACCAGAAATTATGGCAAGGATAAAGCCTGCAGAGATAGGTGTTATCAAATAATTCCGATGAACAAAGGGAAAATGTACCCGACGGCTGGTTTCCGGTTATTTTGTGCCTTTTTTTTTCCAGCCTTACAAACGGTGTTTGTTGGCTTTTCTTGCATCGTAGTGGGGCCCATCCATCCTGGTGTTGGTTCTCAATTTCTCCAGCCTGTTTCTCCGAAATTTGCCCGGTGATGGTATCAGGGATGGTAATTTGATAAACTTTGCCCGCATTTTCTTCAGCGGCAACAGGCATTGAAAAAGCCATGAGGATCAAAACAAAATAAACGATGCTACCGTATCTGGTCATGACGGCGAAGATAGCCAAAATCCCTTATCCCGGTCAGCCGCTATAAATGTGGGCGGCACCTAACAGCCTGACTTTTAAGGACGGCTGGTGAGGTAGCGGAACGAATTATTTAGTTGCATATGTGCCCGGTTTTTCATTGAGTTCATTCCGTCGGATAGTTTCTATAAGCATCTTGTGCCGTAGCACCTGCACGATCGCATGTTCAATAGCCTGCTGGTAGATTTGACCCCAACTAGTATCTATTTTGAAACTCGCAGCGAATTTTTCAATGCCATCATCCTGGCTTTCTGCAAATAATTTTTTGGTAAAAAGAAAAACATTTCTAAGGTCGGCCACGTAATCACTGATTTGGTAATGTACACTTAATTCAGGGATAGTGTTTTGATTTCCTTTTACAGTGAAAATAATAGCCGCAGATTGATAACATTTAGCTATTACCTTGGTAAGAAGTTTTTGAAGTGTTTTATAATTATCACCACTCGCAGGTATGCTAATGGTCGTAGTCAGGCTCTCGTTGGGCAAATCTTCTATTTCATGAATAAGTTCTATGATAACTTTCTCATAGAGAGCCATCAAGGATTTCAGATCGGTTCGCTGGTACATTTTTCGTGATTTCACAAACATAAATGCACATCCTGTACCAAATTTTATATATATTTTTTTGTATGAGTATTTTTATTGACCATCAGTGAATTAAGTTCCATGGATTGTTATGAACACCGTGTGGATTTCCTTGTACTTCCCAATCTTTGTTACACTTACAATACACAATTATCGCGATTCCGTAAACATGCGGAACGAGACGGTGCTCCCTGTCCCGGAGACCTGGGGCGCTAAGTTTATAACGGGTTTTCATGGAATTGCAAAGTCATGCACTCCCAAAACTGGAAATGGTCATCCGTATCTAAAAGGCTTTATAGAGGCCGAAGAGAATTGTATTACCCTGAACTCATTTGTTGGCACCGGCAGCATTATGATGAGGCGGCTTCCTGCATTAATATCGCACTATTTTGCAAAAAGTATGGAGCTAAGTATTCGAGAATACGCCGGTACCTCTGCTGAATTTTTTTCGATTTACTTTGTTAAATTTTTGAAAAGCCCGGGGATTTCTCCTTCCGCAACAAGCACCGCTAAAAACGACTGACCAGGGGAAAGAATGAAACAGTTTATTCGATTTCGCCTCAAATAGTGAAGGGTGTGCCTCAACCTATAAACCACATTGCTTCGGCACATGCCGGTGATACTCAAAATTACCGGTCTTCCTCCACTGCATGGTTTTTGTGCTTTCTTGTTTAAACCCGGCCGGGCCGTTAATTTTTTATTTAGGAATTTTTAAGCCGGCCTCAGTCGTGCTGAAATTGTTACATTAATGAGACAAAAGATATCTTCTTCTATTGCTAACAAAAAGCTGAATGTCTTCATGGCAGATGATGATAAGGGGGATATCCCATTTTTTGAAAATGTCCTGGGGCAGGTGGCTGAAAAGGTAAAAATCACCCTGGCACGTGACGAAAGGGAGTTGCTGGAGTTCCTCAAACTTGTAAAACCAGATATCATCGTAGTAAATTTGAATATGCCTGGCGATAAGGGTGTGGAATGTCTTAGGGCTGTGCGCTCAGAAGTGAAGCTAAGCCAGGTGCCTGTGCTGGTATACGGCGAGGAAACCAGTAAGAACCAGGTATACAAATCCTACATCCTCGGTGCCAATCTTTATATTGCAAAGCCCCGCGCCGTTAATAAGGCCGGCACTGATCTGTTGCACCAGATTTCATCACGGTTGACACAACTTGGTCCGCAACCAAATATTGACAATTTTGTATTAAACCTGGTTGATTAATACACCCCAACATGGGTTCCCGGAAATTCATTATACGATTCCTGTATCAGTTTTCAAAGGTTGTTTTAGTGAGGGATTCTGCTAAAACACTGCGATAAGATATATTTGAACTCTGTGGCTGGTGATGCCTGCCTTCCCCGGGGATTCCACTTTTTACTTTAAAAATAAAATCCATTATCCCTGGTGCTTACCGCCCGTTGCGAAATTATTTATTAACTTTCTGTGGTTAAAAAAATGATATGACTGAAAACCGCAGAATATTTATTCAAAAAGCAGGGTTGCTCGCCGGGGCATTTTCTGTCAACAGTATTTTTAATGAACTGCATGCTGCCGAATTAGCATTTGTAAACCAGAAAGTAAAAGATAAACTTCCGTCAGCGGTTGCTGCTGATGAGGACTACTGGAGTGTTATACAACAGGCCTACACGGTTAATCCTTCAATTGTTAATTTAAATAACGGGGGCGTAAGCCCGGCACCAAGGCTGGTACAGGAGGCCCTGGAGCGATACAACAAAATGGCCAATGAAGGCCCTTCATACTTCATGTGGAGAGTGCTGGACTTGGGCAGAGAGCCGCTACGGGAAAAACTGGCGGAGCTGGCGGGTGCTCCGGGTGCGGAAATCGCGATCAACAGGAATAGTACCGAAGCATTAAATACGGTGATTTTCGGATTGCGGTTGCAGCCAGGTGATGAAGTGATCGGTACAAAGCAGGATTACCCTAACATGATCAATGCCTGGAGACAAAGGGTGAAACGAGACGGTATCGTTTACAAACAACTTAGTTTCAATTTCCCGGTTGAAAATGACGAGGAGATTGTGCAGGCCTATGAAAAGGCTATAACAGCAAAAACAAAATTGTTACACATCACCCATGTGATAAATTGGGTAGGGCAGATCCTCCCCGTGAGAAAAATCACGGAAATGGCTAAACGCAAAGGAGTGGAGACGCTGGTGGATGGTGCACACTCCTTTGGGCTCCTTAATTTCAAAATACCCGACCTTGAATGCGATTATTTTGGCACCAGCCTCCACAAATTTTTAAGTGCGCCTGTCGGCAGCGGTATGTTATGGATACGCAAAGAAAAAATTAAGGGTATTTGGCCTTTGCTGTGTAATGATCTCCCGGAAAGCGATGATATCAGGAAGTTTGAAACACTCGGCACCCGTAGTTTTCCGATTGAACAAGCCATCGGCGAGGCAATAAACTTTCATAACGCGATTGGAAGCCAGCGAAAACAGGAGCGGATCCATTACCTCAAAAATTACTGGGCCTCGGCAGTACAAAATGTACCTGGCATTCGATTGCACACTTCTTTGGATCCGAGGTATTCCTGTGCTATCTGCGGGGTTAGCATAGATGGTTTCACACCCCAGGAACTGGATAGCCTGTTATTTGCAAAATACAAAATACACACCGTGGGGATCAACTGGGAAAATATTCATTGTGTGCGGGTGACGCCTCATGTGTATACACGCATAAAAGATCTTGACAAACTCGTGCTGGCGCTAAAAGAAATTGCAGCGGAAAAGAAAAAATAATTCGTCCTCAAAAAAAAATATGTCTAAAATAAACTGGGGAATTATCGGTTGCGGAGATGTGACCGAAAAAAAAAGTGGACCTGCTTTCCACAAGGTCCGGGATTCAGCCCTGGTGGCAGTAATGAGGCGCGATGCTTCGAAAGTCGCAGATTTCGCCCGTCGGCACGCGGTGCCGGTTTGGTATCACGAAGCCGAAAAACTCATAGCGGATCCCGGGGTGAATGCGATCTATATCGCCACACCGCCGGACAGCCACGAACGGTATACACTGGCGGCCATCGCAGCCGGTAAACCAGTGTATCTAGAGAAACCCATGACACTGGATGCACCATCGGCCAGCCTCCTCGTCAGCACTGCATTGGAGCGAAATGTGAAGCTGGTGGTAGCACATTACCGGAGGGCGCAACCTATGTTTCTAAAAATTAAAGAATTAGTAGATAGCAACAGAGTAGGGGATATTACGCATGTGCGGCTGGACTATTCCGCTAAACCAATAGCATCACAGGACCTTTTGTTACCACGGATCGCCTGGAGGGTCGACCCTGCCGTGTCAGGCGGCGGTTTATTTCACGACCTGGCACCTCACCAACTCGGGTTAATGCTTTTCTTTTTTGGTGCGGTAAAGAACGCTTCCGGCCATTCCGCCAACAGGTCGTCACTTTATGCTGCTGATGATACCGTGGAAGGAGGGATTGAATTTCTTAATAGTGTAAAATTTGAAGGTTATTGGAATTTTAATGCTCAGCCTGGTGATGAAAAAGATCTTTGTGTGATCACCGGCACAAAGGGAAACATAATTTTCCCGGTATTCGGAAAACAGGAGATCCTGTTAACCAGGGATGGAATTGAAACAAATATAACTTTCCAACCTCTTTCGCACGTTCAGCAGCCCATGATCGAAAGAGTAGTGCAGTATTTCCTCGGCAGGATCCCAAATCCCTGCCCGCCGGAAGAAGGATACGAGGTTATGAAGCTGATGGATACTTTTACACATTAGTGAATGATCACCGGCAAATCTATGGCATTAACACAGTCCTTTTCTTAACGCCGGGGATACGTGATTAATTATCTGATTTCCATTGTTTATCATCTATACATTTTTCTTTTTTGTGAGAGTGAGATAATCCAGGAAATAAATCACTTTTAAGGAAAAATTATTCTCCTGCGGCTCTCTTAGAATATCGCCCAGGTTTTTGTGGTATGGCTCCAGGGTTTGCTGGTTAAACATGCTGCCGGCATTTTTCCAGCCAATATTGATAAAACTGCCTGCGGCAAACTGCCAGGTATACACCATGTCTATATTGAAAAAGTTTACGTTGGTACCAGGATTTTTTTCTACACTACTCACAGGCTCCAGGTAGCCGTCGTCCATCAACCTGAAAAAGCTTTTATAATCCACCCGGCTCCAATAATGCCTTGCCCGGAAAGTAATGCCCATTTTGATATTGAAATTGTATTTCAGGTTCAAAATGTTTTCCACAGTTATTCGTTTCCTGCGGCCGAAAAAAGCAGTATCCCGGCTTTCATTGAGAAATGCGAAACCTACATTATTTTTAGCCTTCGAGTTAAAGCTACTAAGCCCAACCGTTAGTTTGTCATTGAACCGGTATTGGTTGGACAGGTATAGTTCTCCGGTGGTGGCAATATATTTTTGAGACAGTAGCTGGTTATACTGGATGCTCACTGAATATTTTTTTGCGCTGTTTGTTCCCACCGAAAAACCGCCTGATACATTTGCCGGTACTTTAAACACCCGGCCCGCCAGCCTCGGCTCGTAAAAATCCTGTCTTTCAGGATTTAGGTTCGCGTTTATTCCAACAGCCCAAAGGTTTTTTAACTGGCTGTTTGCCCTGGCATATACATTAATATATTGGAACCGTGATGGTCGCCACAATGATGAATACGTACCACCCAAAGAAAAATATAAGTTATTATAAAAGCCTCTTGGTTTATTTACTTTATACCATCCGTTTACCCCGTAATTACTGTAATTATTATTCGTAAAAAATAGCCGAGGTCATTCTGCTGGTATTTGTCATCCGCGAGATAATGATGCATTTCAAAGTTAAATGGGCCGCGAAATTTGCCGAGGTTTATTTCATGCATGATGCCGGATATGGTTTTACCCTGGTTGATCCCTACCAGTTGACTGTTAGCGATTTTGCCCCACACATTCCAATCCACCTTCTTATCATAAATATCAAAAAGCGTGGCAACTACATTGGCATCATAATCTTTTCCACTTCGCATCACATTAGTGTTTACCAGGGTCACACTGGAATTGTTTTTCATTGTTTGATCCAGCACAATGATGTTATAATTGGTCCACGGGCTTGTTTCTATGGTATATGTATCGTGGGTTGATTTATTCAATAGGCGGGCCTGTTGTGGCTTTGTAATGGCATTAAATATCCCGATCCCCAATCCGCCCCTGGTGCGCCCACTGAATTTTGTGGCGTTGATAAGTTTCGTTTCAGATGGATTTTCAAGGATACTATCGTTTGCCCCGGCTTGCTGGTAGGGCCTGTTGAGGTGTAACGGAGTTCCACCTATCCTCCTGCTATAAAAAAAGTTTCCTTTGTTGAACAGTTCCGTGCCCTCTGTAAAGAAGGATCTGTTCTCATTAAATCGAACTTCGAATGGGGAAAGATTCAACACCTGGTTATCACTTTGCACCTGGCCGAAGTCAGGAATAAGCGTCATGTCTAATGTGAATCCTTTACTTACACCGAACTTCACATCCATTCCACCGTTAATTGAAGTGGTAATATTTTTTTTGTTAAGCGATGATGGCGCCTGGTTTAGGTAAGCGGAAAAATAGGGAGAAAAAGAAAGCCGGATAGGAGCCTTGATATTCTCAATCCCCGCAAGGATCCCCGCCTGGTTCATCGTGCCGAATTTATTTGGATTCAGTGGACTCCACGTATACTGCTTGCCGGCTTTTGTGCGTTTGCGGATGATGTTCACCCCCCAGTTTTGAATTGCTGCCTTGCTGAAACGAAGCGCAGCATAAGGAATCCGCATTTCAAACGTCCAGCCCTGGCCGGTAATTTTTGTAGCTGTCTGGTATACCGTACTCCAATTCGCATCTTCATTCCCGAGGGAATATTTAGCATCATATTGCTCCCCCAATGCCGTAACATAAAAGCCGGCGCCGTTTATCTTATCAAGGTAGGTATCAAACATAATACCGGCAAAATCATTTATCCCTATCTTATCCCTCCCAACCAGTTCAGTGGAAATGGAATCCGAATTTTTCTCGTGGCAAAAACCTGACACATAAATAGCATCATCGTCGTAAAGCAACCAGGTTTCTGTTTTAGTTTCTTCATGCTCCCGGTTGCCAAACCCCGGGCGTTGTTCTGTGAAATCAACGAAGACTGATGCAGTATTCCATGCAGGATCTGTAATACTACCATCTATTTTAACCGGCAGGTTTGTTCGAACTGCTTTAATGGTTCTGCTGGTATCCTGGCCATATAAACATATGAATGGTAGGAGCAGTAGCAATATCATCCATAACTTCTTTATTTGTGCAGGTTTATTGTTCTTTGGCAACACCTTTTTGTTTTTCATAAATGCAAATAGATGTTCCTTTTCCCATAAGGAATTTAGAAATTAGATGAAAGGTGGATTATATGGGATAAAAGTGAATTTGGCCGGTATCAACTGAAAGGGTTGCGTCGGAAATTTACAGTATTTCCTGGATGTCTTACAGGAATATAATGCAGGCGAAGGAAATGCCCCGGTGTGAGGCTTACACACTCATCACGGTAACGGTCAACCGAAACCAGGAGTGAAGGAAAAATCCCTACGGTTATTAAACGACCTGGCTTTTTAAAAAGCTTTCGATGGCACTGCAGGGCACCATAAAGGGCTTACTGTCAATCACTATATTGAGGTCATTACCGGACACATGATAAGATCCTTTGATCTCCTGGCCAAAAAAACTCACATCAAAAATGCCTTGGCTGACGTCGCCGGTAAAATGACCATTTTGTTTTTCTACGGCATTTTTTGCCTTATCCAATACAGTGGAAGCATCGCCGGTAAAAGGGATAATAAAATTACATGCTGACATAAGATCAAAATTAGTAAGTATGCTGCAAAAGAAAACGCCCATTCAAAAATAAAAATTGAATGAGCGCTATATATAATAAAAGTAAGACGTTGTAGAAATAATATTTAACGGGTAGGGGCGGTTATTGAACTCGCCCGTCTTTTTTATCCTTGCTTCTTCCGATGATATAACCACCGGCTGCACCAACTACACCGCCAATAACTGCACCTTTACCTTTACCAATTACTGCTCCTGCTACTGCACCACCGACACCGCCGATAATCGCCCCCTGGGCAGCTTTACTTACGCCTTTTTTCTTAGTGGTAGTGGCGGTAGTTCCTGAACCGGAATTTGAGGTACTCCCCGAACTCCCACCTGTATTGCTATAAGAACCACTGGAACTTCTACGTACAGGTGTTGCCTTTGCCGGCACGGTCGCCTTACCCGATACCACTGCGCCACCAGTAAAATCTTCCGGATTGGCTACTGCACCAGTATCGGTCAGGTAGTTACTGTTATAATATGTTGAATCAGTTAACGAGATCATTTCTTTGTTGGCATTAAGGTCATTGTCTGATTTTCCCTTACATGCCGCAAATACCGTAACTACGGTTAATATGTATAAAATCTTTTTCATAATCGTATTTTTAATGGTTTAGAAATAAGGTTTTTCAACTGAGATTAGACGTGTACCCTGTAAAAAAGTTTAGTGTTAGCAACGACCTGTTTTGTTAAGATTCGATTCCGGGCCAGCTCAAATCTCAAGTTTATAACTATTATAGAGAAAACTATGCCACAAATATTTACCGGTTTTTTTTTAGCACAAGACTATGCTAATATAACCGCGCCCTCACTAAGCTACGTGGCAAGCAACACAAATTATATTTATTTATATATATATAAAGCTTTAAGTGAGGAGCTGAAAAGGGCTGAAATTAAAGTTGTGATTAAAAACGGTCATATACTTTTAAGCCTTCCCTGCCCGCTGGCATGTCACTGGCGTCTCACTAAGACTGGGGGATAATACGGTACTACAGTGGCAATAAAAAACGGGAGATAGTTCTCCGGTTTTTTATTGTGATATTAGTTTACTGATATCGTTTGTCATCATCCTTCCTGCTGTGCAAATTTAATTGAACGGTCCATCCGTCCAGTGTATTGATCATCTCTACTTCCGCGATAAAATTTTTATAAATGGGTGATTCTACAGTGGGGCGTAAAATGCTTGTGGTGAAACGGAGAGATTCTGTAGGTGCTACCATTTCACCTTGTAGCGAATTTTGGGTAAGGCCTTCTTTGAATTTCGCCTGTTTAAGCTGTCGAAAACTATTTTTGTAAACTCTTGAAGCTTCTTTAAAATCTTCACCGCTATACAATATGGCTTGCCAGCTCGCAGTAGTATCTTCTACGGAGTGAAAACGATATATAACACATTGAGTTGCCCCTGGCAGGGAGATAGTGGATTGAAAGACATCGCGGCCATCGTCAGAAGGTAAAGCTGCCCCCTGGATATTGCCGTAATTGGTCTGGTAATTTTCTACCACCCTGGCAACTGTTGCTGAAAATTGATTGGGGGGATGGATTTTGATTTGTGATTTTGAGGAGGCTTGGATCAATAGCATAGCTATTGTGAGGGTAAGTAATTTTCGCATAGTATAGATTGGTTTTGCGTGCAATATAATTCATAAAACCATAAACTTTTTTCAGGCAGCAAAAAAAGTAGGAGTTATTCTACAAGTCTTTTGTTTTGCAGGCTACAAAAAATGCTGATGACCGCGTTTACTTTTGCACCACAATATCCAACATCTCTGATTCCATTGATTAACCGCGGTTAGGTTACCTCCACAGCCCTGAAAAAATAAGAAACCAGCAATATTGAAAGCCTTCGGTTACCTGCGAAGGTTTTTTTATTTTAAGTATATCCCAACAATTAGGATGGTACCACAAACAGCCAACAGTACCAGGAGTAGTGGATAGATAAATTTACACCATGTTTTGATACCGATATTCGCCAGGGCGAGCGAGGGAAGGATGAGGCCGGTGGGCGTTATAAATCCCATAATACCCATTCCAAAAAGGTAGGCATTCACGATCAGGCTTCCCGGAACATTTACCAATACCGCCATGGCTCCCATAATTGGCATGGTAAGTACGGCCATGCCGGAAGAGGACGAAATAAACAACGTAAAGATCATGAACAATAACATCAGCACAATAATAAATAAAGCAGGGGGCATGCTGCCGGCGATACTGGATGCATAATAAATAATACTGTCACTGATATTTCCCTCATTTAATATCACGGTAACACCTCTGGCCACCCCCACAATAAATGCGACACCTAACAAACCTTCTGCACCTTTTATAAACTGGCCGATGAATTCGGTTTCTTTTAATCGAAGTATAACAGCAATAAGGAGGGATGAGGCAAAAAACAGGGTAGTCATTTCCATCAGCCACCATTCATAAAAAACCACACCAACGATCATTGCGATAAACGTAGCAAAAAATAAAGCCAGCATCGCTTTACTGCGGTTATCAAATGTACCTTGGCCGACACCGCCTTCTACGGCAGTTTCCGGGTTGCCGCTCTTTTTTCCTTCAAATCTCAACACCAGTGATGCAGAAGGGTCTTTTTTAATTTTGTTGGCGTACCTCACGATATACCAGATCAGGATTGCAGAGGTAATTACAAAAAAAATAATCCGCTCCGCGAGGCCTTCACTCCAGTTCACCCCAGCCGCATTGGATGCGATGATGGTGGAGAACGGGTTGGAAAAAGAAGATAAAGTACCCATTTGGGTGCCGGCGAATATAACGGCAACGGGTACCAGCAGGTCATAGCCCGCTGCCAGAAATATTGGGATCAGCAGGGGATAAAAAACAAGTGCTTCCTCTGCCATGCCATAAGAACTGCCGCCCAGGCAAAAGAAGAATGTGAGGATAATGATCAACCAGCTCTCCCTGCCTTTCATTTTTTGCGATAAGGCACTGATCCCGCTTTCCATTGCCCCGGAAGTATTAAACACCTGCATGAATCCCCCGATGACCAGGATAAAAAATATGATGTCTATTGAATCATATATTCCTTTCGCAGGCGCCTGCAGCACTTTGATTATGCCCTGGCGGTTACTTTCCAGTTTTTTGTAAGTACCGGGTACAGACACTGGTTTTTTAATGCCTCCGGAACTAAAACTTTCCAGGGGAATATTTATGTGAATACTATCCAGGGTACGTTGGTTGAGGGGTAACGCAGTCTCACCGCCAGTCCCTATATAACTAAAACTACTTCCTTCGGTATAGCTCAGCCTGTCGTACCTGCCGGCAGGGATAAGCCAGGTGGCCAAAGCAGCCAACACGATCACGATCATCAGAATAGACAGCGGGGAAAGCAGTTTACGGTTTGTTGTCATGAAAAGGGTTTATGGTTAAAGGTATTGATTAGCTATTGTTTTTTACCGCCCTTTTAAAATTTGTAAGCATCACCCGCTTCCTATCAATAAAAAAACTATTTTGCCGTTATGAAGGCCGCCTCGGTTAAAGAAATAAAAGCAGCGCTGGAAAATCTGCCAGGTAATGAACTGGTGAACCTTTGCCTGCGCCTGGTAAAATTTAAAAAAGAGAATAAGGAACTCGCTACCTATGTTTTGTTCGACGAAGCTAACGAGGCGGAATACATCAGCAGTGTGCAGGCAAGCCTGGCCCTGTTGTTTGAGGATGTCCACAAAACAAATCCCTATTACGCAAAAAAAACATTGAGAAAAATCGTGAGGATAGCCAACAAGTTTATTCGTTACAGCAGCCAGGAAAGCACAGGCGTAGAGATCCTTCTTTTTGTGGCAGAACGAATGCGGCCTATCTACCTGGATATGAAAAAAAGCACTGCCCTTGAAAATATTTATATTGGCCTGGTAAAAAAGATAAAAAAAATCACTTCCGGCCTGCATGAAGACCTGCAATACGATTACCTGCGCCAGGTGGCGAAAATTGAACTTTAAAATGAACAATAAATACATTTCGCTTCAACTCATTCTCATTCCCGTTTTGGCAGGACTCCAGTTGGTCGCCATAGCGCAGGGGAGTCCGGGCTTTTCGAAGCAAAAGAAGAAGGATCTGCGTGAGCAGGTGAAAGCCGCGGCTGTGCATGCCTGGGAAGGCTATAAAAAATATGCCTGGCGGATGGACGATCTTCAGCCCCTTACAAAAAGAGGCAAAAACTGGTACCCGCATTCCATGCTCATGACGCCCGTGGATGCCTTTGACAGCTTTGTGATGCTGGGAATGAAAAAAGAGGCTGCTGAAGCCAGGGAAGTTATCCTATCTGGTTTAGATTTTAATAAAGATAATAGTGTCCAGGTATTTGAAGTCACCATCCGGCTCCTTGGCGGCCTGCTTTCGGCCTATGAACTTGATGGAGATAAAAAATTCCTGCAGTTGGCAACAGACCTCGCCGACAGGATGATGCCCGCTTTTAATACAGCAACAGGTATGCCTTACCGGTATGTTCACCTACAGACCGGAGCGGTAAAGGATTCCATCAACAATCCCGCAGAAATAGGAACGCTTTTGCTGGAGTTTGGACAGCTGACCAAACATACCGGGAACAAAAGATACTATGATGCTGCAAAAAAGGCGATCCTCTATGTCTATAATAAGAGGAGTATATTGGGACTTGTGGGCGAGCAGATCAATGTAAATACCGGGGAATGGGTTAAAACAAGGTCACATATCAGCGGTTACATTGACTCCTATTATGAATACCTCTACAAAGGTTGGCTGCTTTTTAAAGACGAGGATTTTAAAAATGCTTTTGAATTGCACAATGCCGCCATTAAAAAATACTTACTTAGCCCCACAGCGAATGGCACTTTCCTCCGGGTGGTTGATATGAATACCGGGATACAACTCGCTACAACTTACGGCGCACTGGATGCCTTTTACGCCGGGCTTTGTGCCCTGGCCGGGGATGCGCTCCTGGCAGGCAAAATCCAGGATGCTAACTTTTATATGTGGACCAAATTCGGGATGGAGCCTGAAGAATTTAACTTTACCACGGATAGCATTTACCAGGGCTATTATATTTTAAGGCCGGAAAACCTTGAAAGTTGTTTTTACCTGCATCGGCTCACAGGAGATGACAAGTACCTGTGGATGGGTAAAGGAATGCTGGAGGATATAATAAAAAACTGCAAAACGGAAGTAGCGTTTGCCGCTGTACGCGATGTTCGTACAAATGTAAAAATGAATTCTATGCAAAGTTTTTTCTTTGCCGAAACCTTAAAATACGCATTCCTGCTTTTTGCGGAAGAGGAGGCATTTGATCTTAATAAGTCGGTGTTTAATACCGAAGCTCATCCATTTAAAATAGTAACTCACCAAAAATGATCACATCTGTAAATGATTTCAGGAATGTATTTTTTATCGGCATTGCCGGAACAGGGATGAGTGCAATTGCACAATACCTGGCAGGAGTAGGTAAAAAGGTTTCGGGGAGCGACCGTTATTTTTTACCCGGAGAACCCAATGATACCAGGGGTAAGCTGGAGGCTGAAGGTATCTCCTGTTATTTGCAGAATGGGGAGGGTATTGATGATAAATTAGATCTCGTGGTAGTGTCCGCAGCGGTTGAGGACACGGTGCCCGAAGTACAAAAGGCAAAGCTACTGAATATCCCCATTATCAAAAGAAGTGAACTGCTGGCTATAATCGCCAAAAGCAGGAAAACCATTGCAGTTGGTGGCACATCGGGTAAGAGTACTACCAGTGCTATGTTGTTCCAGGTCATGGAAAGTGCAGGCCTCCGGCCGAGCATCATAAGCGGGGCAGGGTTGGTGAGCATAATAAAGGAAGGGAAAATCGGGAATGCCAAAGTGGGGGAGGGAGAGTGGCTTATTATTGAAGCTGATGAGAGTGACGGTTCAATCGTGCAGTATCAACCGGAGGTTGGCCTTTTACTGAACATCGATAAGGATCACCAGGAGATCGATGAGCTCATCGATATTTTCCGGACATTTAAAAAAAATACCAAAGAATTATTTGTGGTCAATCGATCCAACCCGCTAGCTGCGCAGCTTTCACAGGATCGGTCCCAGGATTTTTCGGCCGATGTACATTCCGGGGCAGGATATATTGCAACAGGGTTCCGACAGGAAGGGTTGACAATCAGTTTCTCCATCAACGGTTTTCCGTTTTCGTTGAACACGGTTGGTAAACACAATATGGAGAATGCATTGGCAACTACCGCAGTGTTGCAACAATTAGGGGTGGGGTACGACAAGTGTGCAGCCGGGCTCAGAAATTATGAAGGGATTTATCGCCGTCACCAGGTTCTCGGGATAAAAAACGGGATATATGTAATTGACGATTATGCGCATAACCCGGTAAAGTGTGCTGCGGCTATAGCGGCTTGCCAGCCCATCGCTTCCAAGGTTATCGCATGGTTCCAACCTCATGGTTATGCACCTACCCGTTTTCTGAGGAACGATTTTGTAAAGGAAATTGCAAATGCCCTTCGCCCCGGGGATGAGATATGGATGAGCGAGATATTTTATGCGGGCGGTACAACAGTCAAAGACATCTCGGCTAATGACCTTATCCATGATATTAAAGCCCTTGGTAAACATGCTTTTTTTGTAGAGAATCGAAATGACTTTTTGGATCGTGTAAAAAGCCATCTCACAGGCGATTGTGTTTTGCTTTTGATGGGAGCACGCGATCCGGGGCTGGAGGCATTCGGAAAACATATCTGGGAACAGGTCTCAAAATCAAATGGCATTGCATCTTCGGAAAATAAATCTTTAAACAAAACAGGTTGACAACTCTCTTCATTAATATAGCCCGGCTGGCAGGGGTAAGAGAACAAACTGCAATCCTGCGTGGGGCTTCCCTCGCCGAATTACCCTCTATTGAAAATGCTTTTCTGCTTGTGGAGGACAGCCTGGTAGTGGACTACGGGCCCATGTATGAACTGGAAATTAAGGTTCCTCACCAGCCCCCTGCTATTGTGGATCTGAGCGGCCGTTTTGTCTTGCCTGCATGGTGCGACAGCCACACCCACCTCGTATTTGCAAAAAGCAGGGAGGAAGAATTCGTAGACAAAATAAAAGGAAAGACCTATGCAGAAATCGCAGCAAAAGGCGGAGGGATCTTAAATTCGGCCCGTTTTTTACAGGAAACCAGTGAAGAAGAACTTTTCCGGTTGGCTATGCTGCGTTTAAAAGAAGTAACAGGCCTGGGAACCGGCGCTATTGAAATAAAAAGTGGGTACGGCTTGTCGGTAGACGCCGAGTTGAAGATGCTAAGGGTGATAAAAAGACTAAAACAACAATCTGATCTAACTATAAAAAGCAGTTTCCTTGCAGCGCATACTTATCCTATTGCCTTCAAAGAAAACCATGAAGGGTATATCCGGTCTATTATTGACGAAATGCTTCCTGTTATTGCAGCAGAACAACTGGCGGACTATATCGATGTGTTTTGTGAGGAAGGTTTTTTTTCGGTGGATGAAATGACTACCATCTGCAGGGCAGGTGCAGCTGTTGGGCTCAAACCGAAGTTACATGTGAACCAGCTGAACAGTATTGGCGGTCTACAGGCGGGAATCGCACTGGGGGCGATATCCCTGGATCATCTGGAGACCATGACGCCTGATGACGTGAAGGACCTGGCGGCTTCCCAAACAATCGGTACATTGTTACCCACTGCTGCATTTTTTTTACGAATGCAATACCAGCCCGCAAGGCAGCTCATTGATGCGGGTGCAGCTATAGCCCTGGCTACAGATTTTAACCCAGGTTCCTCCCCAAGCGGAAATATGAATTTTGTGATCGCTCTCAGCTGCATTCAAATGAAAATGTT
>JAKFCK010000623.1:0-3762 GCA_036676685.1 Chitinophagaceae bacterium
ACCACATACAGGTTTTTAAAAATACGCGGCTATGATCTTTCTCCTTGGCAGTATCCTGTGTTCGACCTTTCTCACCATCGCCTTCAAATTATGCGATCGATTTAAGATCAATACATTCCAGGCCATCATCTTTAATTACCTGACCTGTCTTATTACGGGTTCAATTGTAAACGGTGCATTGCCTTCGTACGGCGAAAATATCGTGGAGCCCTGGTTTAAATGGGCCGTGATCATGGGTATCGGCTTTGTTGTTTCGTTTAATCTGATTGCCGCTACGGTGCAGAAAAGTGGCCTTGCCATTGCCTCCGTGGCCAGTAAGTTGTCCCTGGTAATACCATTTGTAGCGGCCATTTTCTTATATGCTGAATCGGTTTCCATTGTCAATATTGCAGGGATTGTACTGGCATTGCTTGCGGTGATTTTTACCCTATCCCCGCCGAAAAAGCCGGCAAGGGCTAGTGGGAAAACGGGTGCAGGAGGCGGTACTTTTGTACTGCCGTTGATCGTTTTTTTGCTTACCGGTTTTGTAGATAGCCTGGTAAAGTTTGTGGAGCACCGGTTTCTTGACGGAACTAATAACAACGAATACCTGGTCACCGCTTTTAGTTCGGCTTTTGTTGCCGGGTTCCTTGTAATGCTCTACAGGTTAATTACGGGTAAGATCGTTTTCCAGTTCGCAGGCGTTCTCGCAGGTATCATTATTGGCATTCCCAACTATTTCTCTATCTGGTGCTTAATGAAGGTATTAAAAATATTTCCCGGGGGGAGCGCAGTCATTCTGCCTGTCAATAATATGGGTATTGTTTTGATCAGTGCAGTGATCGCCGGCTTTATATTTAAGGAGCACCTCAGGAGAATTAACTGGGTGGGGATCGTTTTATCAATTATTTCCATCTGCATGATCGCATTTGGATAAAATAAAAACTCAAATGGAATTTTACAGCACTATATCGCAGGGTGGGCAGGCGGAATTTAAGGATCGTGGTAGCAGGTTTATTGCTTTCGCCTACCCGATATCCTCTGCCGATGAGTTTAAAAAATATTTACAGGAGTTAAAAAAAGAGCATCCAAAGGCTGTACATCATTGTTTTGCTTATCGTCTGGGGCTGGATGGCAATATTTTCCGTGTAAGTGATGACGGTGAGCCATCGGGTACGGCCGGGAAGCCTATTTTAGGCCAGATAGATAGTAAAAATATTACGGATGTAAGTATTATCGTAGTCCGGTATTTCGGGGGCACTTTATTGGGAGTGCCGGGCTTGATCAATGCCTATAAAACGGTTTCTTCATTGGTACTCCAGGTGGTTCCACTGATTCAAAAATCGGTAACAAAAAAACTGGCTCTCCATTTCGATTACACACAGATGAATGATATTATGCTGATTGTAAAACAGTTACAGGTAGAAATTCTGCGCCAGGAAACCCAGTTATTTTGTACACTGGAAATAGCCGTAGCCCTCAACCGAAAGGACGAATTAATCTACCGGCTAAAAAACCTGCGGAACGTAGAAGTTGTAGATTTATTGTAATAAGTTAATAACTTTTGGAGCCGGAAGGTTTTTATTTAACATTTTGTTATATTTTTAGACCTCATCGAAACTAACATGAAAAAATTTATCCTCCTCCTTTTAGTGGTTTTTGTTGTTCATATCACGAAAGCCCAGCAATTGCATTTTACTAGTCAATACCTGCAGCACAACGCGATGTATAATCCTGCGGCAGCTGGCATCTCCAATAAAAGTATGGTTGGGTTATCGTACAGGAGTATGTGGTCATCTTTTCCCGGTAATCCTAAAACTTTTATGGTGTATGGGGATGCCGAACTTAAAAAGCTGAATGCAGGCATCGGGGCTTACCTGTACAGGGATGAAACCGGGCCCACCAGTCGCACGGGTGTTCAACTAGCTTATTCTTACCATGTGAAATCCAGGAATGAAAAAAACAAATTGGGACTGGGCCTGGAACTAAGGGCCCTGCAATTTGCCATTGATAAGAGCAAGCTTACTTCCGCCCTTGGCAATGACCCGGTTTTATCGGGTTCATCCAATAAAGTTGGAATTGATGCGGGAGCCGGCGTATATTTTACCAATGGAACATTCAGCGCCGGTGCTGCGGTAAGCCAGTTGATTCAATCTAAGCTGGAACTGGCTAATGTGCCCAATTCCAAACAGGGCGGTAAACTTTACCGCCACTACAACTTTAACGCGAATTACCGGATACCAACCGGTGATGATATTTACCTGATACCAAATGTATTGGTAAGGGTGATAGAAAACTCTCCAAGTGAGTATGAGATGGGCCTTAATGTTAACTACAAGGAAACGATCTGGTGGGGATTAGCCTACCGGGTAGACCAGTACTGGAGTATCCAGGCGGGTTTCAAGATGTTGAAACGTGCAGGCCTCACTTACAGTTACGATTATTTCCAAAGCCCGATAAGCATTTTTACGGGCGGGTCAGGTGCACATGAATTGGGTCTTAGGTTCGACCTTAAAAAATCGGAATAAACAGGCAGCTTGCCTGCCGTATTACCCTTTCATTTCAACATTAACAAGACCCAAATCATTAAAAAGATACACATGAATGCGCTAAATTTTTTTACAGGCATACTTTCCCGGAACAAATCAACTCTCATTATATTATTTTTCGTCTTTTGTGGTTTAGCAGGTTTAGCACAACCCGCTAACGATAACCCTTGTACTGCAGCGGTAATTACATCAGCCGCTACCTGTACTTACCAGACATTCACCAACGTAGCGGCTACCGGCACCGTCGGCGCACCTGCACCCGGCTGTGCCTCTTACGTAAGTGGGGATGTTTGGTTTTCAGTAGTGGTACCAGCCGGCGGTGCACTCCTGTTTGATACACAGGCCGGTGGTGTGACCGATGGGGGAATGGCAATTTATAGCGGAGACTGTAATAACCTTGTATTAATAGAGTGTGACGATGATGATGGTGCGGGCAATATGCCGCAGATTAACAGGACGGGCCTCACTCCCGGGAGTACGGTTTGGGTCAGGTTCTGGACCTGGAATGGTGGTGCAGCCGGCACTTTTGGTATTTGCGTAACAACACCTCCTCCGCCGCCCCCAGCACCCATCAACGACGATCCCTGTGCACCAATAATATTAACGCCCGGAGCAAGCTGTACTTTCCAGACTTTTACCAATGCCGGTGCTGACGCATCCGCAGGGGTACCCGCACCGGGTTGTGCAAGTTACAGCGGCAGTGATGTTTGGTTCCTCGTAACCGTGCCGGCTGGCGGAGCACTTATTTTTGATAGCAGGGAAGAAGTGATCACTGACGGCGGTATGGCACTTTATACCGGCGATTGTAATAATCTTGTGTTGCTGGCCTGTGATGATGACGGAAGTGCTAACGGTTTAATGCCCAGTATCACAAGGACGGGCCTGACCCCCGGAAGTTTCATCTGGGTGCGGTTCTGGGAGTTTGGTAATAATAATAATGGCACATTTGAGATATGTGTTTCTATACCGCCACCGCCGCCGGCCAATGATAATTGTGCTGGTGCCGTTAGCTTGACGGTAAACCCCGACCTGCTGTGTGCAGCCACTACAACAGGTACTACAATTTCCGCGACACCTTCTACAGCACCGGCACCAACCTGCTCTGCTACCGGTGTGAACGATGATGTGTGGTATTCTTTCGTGGCCACAGGAGCAAGCCATAGGATAACCCTTTCCGCCGTTACCGGTACGTCCACGGGAATGGCGATGGGCTTATACAGTGGTGCATGTGCTG
>JAKFCK010000624.1:0-5507 GCA_036676685.1 Chitinophagaceae bacterium
AAGTGCACAGTTGTTCCTGGGCAGTTTCACGACCCCCGGTTCCTGGTTGCGGTCCTATGCGGAAACTGTTTTCTTGTTATATGCATTGATCGTTACCTATAAGTTAAGCAGTTCCCTGATGCAGTGGATGAGTTTTAACAGGCGCTACAAAACCGGCCTGGTAAAACCTTCTGTGGACATCCGGCTTTTCACCCAAAGCAAAGCTTATCATTTTGGTATCAGCAGGAAAGTGAGTATCTGGTTTAGTGAAAATATTCACAGCCCGATGACTTTTGGCTTTTGGAAACCCGTTATACTCCTGCCTATGGCTTTAGTCAATCAATTAAGCCTCGAGCAAACAGAATCACTGGTGCTGCACGAACTGACCCATATCAGGAACAACGACTATGTATTAAACTGGATCCTGGTCATTACCGAAGCGGTTTATTTTTTTAATCCATTTGTAAGAATAGTGGCACAAAAGATCCGGCTGGAAAGAGAAAAAAATTGCGATCTGCAGGTATTGCAATTCGATTACCCTGCTATCAGCTATGCAGAAGCGCTTTTGCAAACTGCCAAAGTTCAGCGATCAACATATGCCCTGCAGCTTTCCGCCGTTAAAAGCAAACCCGAATTATTGCAACGCGTTCGGTTTTTTACCGAACATACAAAGTTCGACAGCACCTATAACAGGAAGTTCCCGGTGGCCTTAATGGGTATTGCTGTATTCATGATGATCAACCTTATTTTTGCCGGCTACTTTTTACGCAGCAATGATGCTGCCCCAAATCATGTGAACGGCCTGGTAGACAATAATGCTTTTGCTGCACTACCTGTAAATGAGTGGAACAAAAGTTTCAGCAACGTGCCTATGACTAACGACCAGGCTGCATCTTCCAAAAAGCCGGCGGTGAAAAAAAACATAGCAAAAACCAGGGAAACCCCTAACACTAACACCCTACCCGTGAACACGCAAGATGCGGGAGACGAGATAGCTGTAACTGATATTGTGGAGCCCATCCAGTTCACGCCGGTGTCTTATACACGGGAAGCTGTTGAAGCAAAAAGTGAGATCATCATCAAAGAAGAAGTTTCTTCCGGGAAGATAGTGACCAGGTTTTACCAGCTGAAAAATGTGAATGGCGAGATGATCCTGGAACCCCTTTGGATGACAGCTGAACTGAAACCGGTTGTGGCAGATTCCCTTAAAACAAAAATTAAAACAGACAGCACACATGTGCTGCAACTCTTCCCTACATTTCAATAAGCGGTTCTCACGAAATTTTCTTACCACACATTCCGCGGGCAGGTATCACCGTATTTATTACCGAGCATAAAGCCGACGATGATCTCGTGGGTATTGCCGGTGTATGCGCGAAGTTTACTGGTTGTAGCGGCTTCATAAGCATAACTGATATTGAAAGTATTGGAGATGTTCATACCTGCCATACCTGCATAACCGGCAATAAGATCCCCGTACCGGTAGCTGCCGCCAACCCAGAATTGATCCCGGTATTGCAGTTTTGCATTAGCGTGTGCACCAATAAGCTGGGGTTCCCAGTATTGTACCATTACGGATGGTGTGAGATTCAGATCGTCGCTCACCAAAAAACGATAACCAGCGGTAAAAAATAAGTTTGGTGTATAGAAGGTTGCGTAATCATTGTTTTTTGCAAAATTTACTTTCCCCGGCACAATATTCTGGACCGCAAGGCCCACAAAATATTCATGGGAATACAGCCACAACCCCGCTCCTACTTCCGGCTTCATTCTCTTTAATTCGCCGTTTGTATAGCCTATTGCGGGATCAGTAGGATCCAGGCTCGCCCACTGGATCTTTGAGCGGTCCAGGTTTACGCTGGTGATACCGGCATTAAAACCCGCACTCAGCGTGGTTCTTATCCCCAGGGGTTTGTGGTAGGCATAGGAAGCAGACAAGGACCACCGGTTGATATAACCTGCTTTATCGTTCAATGCGATCATGCCGATGCCATGATGAGGTGCAGGCGCAGTATATTCTTCCCAATAACGTTTCCCTCTTGGATTTTCACCAGGTATTTCAAATGATGTGGAGCTGGTGCGCAGGTCCTTTTTGCCCAGGGGCGCATGGAAACTGAAATAACTGGTCACCGGGGCCCCGTTAATACCCGTCCATTGGTTGCGTGTACTGAGTTTTACATCCGTGTAATTTTCAATACCCGTAACACCGGGGTTTAGGATATAATTATTCAATACGTACTGCGTATAAGATGGTTTTGCCTGCGCGAAACCGGCAATAGCGATCACTTGGGCGGCAACAAAAATTATAAATGCTTTCATACTGCTTCATTTCCCGGAACGTATTCCGGACCTGGCAACTGGTGAACATTGCAGCGGCAAACAATTGCTTGCCGCCGGCAATGACTGGTTATTTTACAATGGTCACAAATCCCGTTATTGGTTTGCGGCCGTTTTCTGGTTCAATAATATAATAGTAAGTGTCAATAGGCAAAGCCTTGCCTTTGATCGTTCCATTCCATGGAATTCTATACCCCCTTGATTCAAATACCAGCTGCCCCTGCCGGGTGAAAACTTTTACCCTGCAGTCTGGATAGGTGTCCAGGTATTCAATAATCCATTTTTCATTGATACCGTCACCATTGGGTGAAAAGGTGTTCGGGATCTTCGGCCCTGCAATAATTTTTACAGAGACTCTATCCGACGCCGAACAACCACCGGGGTTTGAGACGGTGACTGTGTAAATGATATCCTGCAATGGCGTGGTCACAGGCACCGCGGCTGTATTGCTGCTCAGGTAAGTTGCCGGTTCCCATAACCAGGACAGGTCTTCACCTGTAAATGTTGTGGTTAATGGAATACTGCCCCCTTCCAGCACAAATTTGTCCGGACCTGCTTCCACCAACGGGTAGGGATACACGGTAAACGGCCTGGTAGCAGTATCACTGTTACAGCCAAAACTATTAGTGATATATAACTGTACATTAAAGGTGGCTGCCGTGTTATAGAGGTGGGTGGGATTTTGCAGTGCAGAAGAATTACCGTCACCAAAGGTCCAGTTCCAACCGGTGATTACTCCGTCACCTCCCGTGCTGCGATCGGTAAAGCTGGCATTGTCTGCAAGGCAGATTGCGGGAGTGCTGAAGTCGAAGTTAGCTTTGGGTTGTGGGTGAATAGAATTCACAACTATCGTAGTATCGTTGAAACAACCGGCGCCACTTGTCACCCGGAGGTTTACGCTATACGGACCTGCACCTGTATAAATATGTACGGGATCTTTTGTTGTAGCAGTATTGGCGATACCTGAAGCAGGATCTCCAAAATTCCACAGGTAACTGAAACTGCTTTCAGTGCCGTCTGCAATAGTGGAAAGATCAGTGAAAATGACGGATGCCGCAGGAAGACAGAGACTGGGCGGGAAACTAAAGCCAGGTTTGGGTATCGGCCCTACCACTACCTGCCTGCTGAATAAAATGCTGCGGCAACCTGCGGCAGAAGTATTGAACATGGTAACTGTATAGGTTCCGGGGTTCGCGTATACATGCGATACAGTACCACCCACACCGTGATTTTCAGGTGGAGTTCCGTCGCCAAAATCCCAGGTTGTTCCGGATAAACTCACACCGGCCGGAGCCCTGGAAGTTTCTGTGAAGGAAAGGGCAGTTCTTTCACAGGCTGGTAATGATATGGTGAAACTTGCCGTTGCAGTATCCGGTACGGTGATCGTGGTAGAAATAGAATCCGAGCAGGCACCTGCCGATGAAGTGAACTTATAATGTATGGTATGGGTACCGATTCCGGCTAAAGACGGAATGAACTGCCAGCCGCCTGCAAATACTACCCCCGGCCCGGTATAGGTTTCTGTTCCCTGCACTGCGCCGTTTTGGCTGCCGTATGTTAAAGCCACCGGCGTGCTGCTGTAACACTGGTTGGGAATAGTACTGATCGTAACATCCGGTGTTGCGAGCACTGTCACAGTTTGAAGGCGGTCGTTTACACACACTCCGCCCGAGTAGGCCCGGTACCGGATAGTATAGGTGCGGGTAACATTTAAAGTTGGGTACTTATGTTTATAAATTTTATCAAATACCGGTATCTCATCTGTTTCAAACACGGAAGGCTCTGCCGCGTTATCCCAATATATTTCCAGTTTGGTGATAATGCCAGAGGCAATGGTGGATTTGTTTTGAATGGCGACGGTGTCACTGGAACAGGAACTCGTGGAGTTCAGCTGGATAAAAGCGGCCTGCGGGTTTCCCCCATTTACCGTAAGCAGTTGTGTAAGTGTATCTGTGCAGCCGGCATCAGTGTAGGCGATAAGCTGCACATTATAATTACCCACTGCAGGATAAGTATGCTGCGCGTTCCGTACGGTAGAGGAGTTATTGCTGCCACTTGCAGGATCTCCGAAATTCCATTTCCAGGCGTTAATGGTAGCCGGTGAAATAGCTTTACTGGTATCAGTGAACTGCGCAAAAGGATCCAGCAGGCAGACTTCCGGCAATATAAATCCGGCTTCAGGCAGCGTGCCGACAGTCACTGTTTTAGAAAAAATTGCCGAAGGACAACCCCTGTCATTGGTCACAGAAAGTGTGACGGTATATGTGCCGGTATTCGCATACACATGGGTTGGATTTTGCACAGCAGATGTATTACCTGTGCCACTTGCGGGATCACCAAAATTCCATGACCAGTTGTTTAACACACCTGCATTCGGCATTGAAATATCGTTGAAGTTTACCAGGCTGTTTATACAGGTTGGCAAAGCAACATTAAAATTCGCCGTGGGTGGAGGGTTTACTGTAACTGTTGCAGTTCCTGTTTGCGGTTGGTTGCACGAGACATTCGCCGCATCCCTCACATTTTTGAGTGTATAAGTAAAAGTTCCCGTAGTTCCGGTGGGCACCGGTATGGTGGCGATATTTCCGGTACCCGTTATGGTTTGATCCGGTGCGCCGTTTAAAGAATAAGTAAAGGAGTAGGGAGCCGTGCCACCTGCCCCGGTGAATGTAACCACTGGTGCGGGTGCACCCTGGCAAACAGCGGCAGTGCCGGATATGGAAGCAGTAGGCAGGGGGTTTACGGTTACGGTTACAATGCCGGACTGGGGCTGAACGCAGGGAGTTGCGTTTCCATCACTTACACTTACCAGGCTATAAATAAAAGTGCCGGCTGTGGCCGTTGGTGCAGGAATAACTATTCCGTTCCCAGTTACAGTGGTAATAGTTTGCGGCGCCCCTCCATTTAAGGTATAGGTAAATGTGTAAGGGGCCAGTGTATTTGAAGCAGTAAAGGTTACCGGCGCACCCGCTGCATTCTGGCATACAGTTGTTGTACCACCTATTGTTGCCGACGGAGCAGGCCGCACCAAAACAGATACAGTGTCTGGTTGGTTTTGTATACACCCACCCGTGCCGGCTGCATCCTTTACACTTACCAGGTGATAGGCGAATGTGCCCAGGTTAGTAGTGGGAATTGGAAGGGCAACTGAATTTCCGCTCGTGCTGACAATAACCTGCGGCGGGCCATTA
>JAKFCK010000625.1:0-5932 GCA_036676685.1 Chitinophagaceae bacterium
AAGCGAAGCTCAAATGGTGCACTCACACCAATCACAATGTCCAGGTGTTTCCAGGCATCTGATTCAAATATAAGTGCCGCCTCTTTGATCGTGTAAGGCGCGGCCTGGCGGTTCATCCAATTTTCGGCATCAGCAAGGGTGAGCGGGTGCACCAGGGCATTTAAGATCTTCAGCTTTTCGGGGTGACCAAACACCTGGCTGGAAATATACTTCCTGTTCAGGCTACCGCCTGAATAGGCTTCTTCACCAAAATGACGGATCAATTCCTTCTGCAGATCAACATTTTCATTCATCACCCTTTTTGCCGCGTCGTCTGCGTAATACACGGGAATGCCCAATATAGAAAATATTTTTGCTACAACGGATTTACCGCTCCCTATTCCACCTGTGATACCAACACGTAAAGCCATTGTTGTTCGATATTAATTTTACTGCTAAAAAAAATCCGGGCTGAAGTTAGGCCTTCAATCCGGATTCTTTAACAGTACTTTCTCCTGCGATTATTTTTTTTCTTCTGTAGGTGTTTTTTTCAATGCTGCGCTCCATTCCATGCTAATAGCACTTTTCTCAATTTTGATATAACTGCCGGGGCTCGTTTCCAGCATCACTGTCGCGTCGTCATTGATTTTATTAATGGTACCATGTATACCGGCAATCGTTACTATTTTATCTCCTTTCTGCAGATCAGTGATGAAGGTCTTTTGCTGTTTAGCTTTTTTGGCCTGTGGACGGATCATAAAAAAATAAAACACCACGATCATCAATCCCATTAAGATAAAAGTGCTGCTGCTGCCGCCTTTTCCCTGCGGATCCATCATTAAAAAAATACTTAATAGTTGCATTTTGCTTTGTTTAGAGCCGGTCGCCCGGCAGGTTAATATAAAAAAAATTATGGTTTTGCTTTTGCAAGCACTTCTCCTCTTAATAAAAGTTCCGGGAATGCAGGATTGGCATTAGATTCTACAGTCACTGTTTTGTGAGCCACACCAACCCTGCCTTCGCTGTTGAATTTCACTTTGATAAAACCGGTTTCGCCCGGTTTTACAGGGGCTTCAGGTTTTTCCGGTACCGTGCAGCCACAACTGGCCGAAGCGTTGGAAATAACCAGGGGGTGATTCCCGGCGTTCTTAAACCGGTAGCTGAATTCCACAACCTCGCCGTCCGTGATTTTGCCAAAATCAAATACACTATCAATCAACTGTACTGTGGTAGGGGCGGTGGAATCTGAAGTTATAGCAGCCTGGTTAGTATTGTCTGCTATTTTGTCTTTAGTGCGCACATCACAACTGATGAGCGAAAAACTTATTGAGGCGGTTAAAATAAAAGCTTTAAGCATGGGATTGTTTTTTCAGTGTTCAATAGTTAGATGGGACTATTTTTAAAATTACGTTTTTCGATTTTATTTTCTGACGTCAGCTCTTTATGAATATTATCCAGCAAGCCGTTCACGAACTGCCCGCTCTGCACGGTGCTGTACGCTTTGGCCAGGTCGATATATTCGTTGATGGTAACTTTGGTGGGAATGGTCTCGAAAAACAGGAATTCACATACACCCATCCTGAGTATAATGAGGTCGAGTGCGGCGATCCTGTCTGCATCCCAGTTTTTCAACTTAGGTTTGATCAGTTCCAGTGTTTGTTCTTCCTTTTCCAACACGGTATCCAGGAGACTTTTGGCAAATCCCCATTTTTCTTTGCTCAGGATATCATGAAAACATTGTGGCACGGGTTTATTGAAATAATTCAGCACAAGGGTCTGCATCATTTCACCGTCATCATCCCAGTTAATAAAATGTTCCTCGATGTGGGCAATGAAGTTTTCATTAGGCAACATCAGGTGGCTGAAAATAAAGTCCAGCATCCTTTTTTCCGCTTTTTTCTCCCGCGACTGGTCTTCTATATATTCTTTGTACTCCGGCGTGGCGATCAGTTCCTGGTATATCTTCTTCACCAGTTCCGCATCCACGATGTGTTGCAACTTGTAAGCGGTTACACTCGATTTGAAGCTGGCGTCTTCCAGTATCTTCCAGAGTAATTCGTTCCCGGCAATTTTTGTATTTATCGAAAGATCCCCGGCTGTGGGCAAATGTTTGCTTGCTTTTTGCAAAGCGTCTTTTTCTGCAAACCGGGCCACTTCCGTAATGAAGTATATTAAATAAGTAAATAACTGGGTGCTTTGGTCTATCTTTTTTGTGAGGATACCCTGGGCTTCGCCTGGCTTGCTTTCGCCGCTCATGCTGTCCAGCGTATACAGGGTCTGCATCACTTTCACCCGTATATTTCTTCTGCTAATCATTACTAAAGAACTTTTTATTGAGTGTGCAAAATTAGGGGTTTATATTTTTTTGGGGCGTTAATTAATGACAGAAATATTTATTTGTGTAAAAATGTCCTTTTTATAGCCGTCGCACCTGACAATCATGTAAGTTACCTGTCAACAATTCTTTTTATATCCTTTGGTATGAATTTAGCATAATTTTGCGTTCCCAAACGGGACACACATTTTCAAATAAAATCAAAATAACGAATTATGGCAAAAAAGTTAAACGTTACCCCTCTTCACGACAGGGTAATTGTGCAACCTGCTGCGGCTGAAGTAAAAACTGCCGGAGGAATTATTATTCCCGATACTGCAAAAGAAAAACCCCAGCGCGGTACTGTAATCGCTGCAGGGCCCGGTAAAAAAGACGAACCTGTAACTGTAAAAAGCGGTGACAACGTTTTATATGGCAAATACGCCGGAACGGAGATCACTGTAGATGGCAAGGATTATCTTATCATGAGGGAAAGTGATATACTTGCAATTGTGTAATTAGCTAATTAGCTAATATCATAATGTGCTGATTTCTTCAATTTGCATTACTTTAAATAATTATTCAATCTTAATTAGCTAATTAGCTAATTATCTAATTATCAAATTCACAGTTTATGTCTAAAATGATCTACTTCGATATAGAAGCAAGGAATAAAATGAAAAAAGGGGTGGATACCCTGGCCAACGCGGTTAAGGTAACCCTTGGTCCAAAAGGCCGTAACGTGGTTATTGAGAAAAAATTTGGTGCACCGAGTGTTACTAAAGATGGTGTAACAGTAGCAAAGGAAATTGAATTAGAAGATCCCATTGAAAACATGGGCGCCCAGATGGTGAAAGAAGTAGCAAGCAAAACTGCTGATATTGCCGGAGACGGTACGACTACTGCAACAGTTTTGGCGCAGTCTATTATCAGCGAAGGTTTGAAAATGGTGGCAGCGGGTGCAAACCCTATGGATCTAAAGCGTGGTATCGACAAAGCTGTCAGCCTTGTTGTGGGAAGCCTGAAAGAGCAAAGCCAGACTGTTGGCAACGACAGCAAAAAGATTCAGCAGGTAGCAACTATTTCAGCTAACAATGATGAAACCATCGGTAAGCTGATCGCAGAAGCTTTTGCTAAAGTTGGTAAAGAAGGTGTAATCACTGTAGAAGAAGCAAAAGGAACTGACACAACTGTTGATATCGTAGAAGGTATGCAATTTGACCGTGGTTATGTGTCGCCGTACTTTGTAACGAACAGCGAAAAGATGCAGGCGGAATTGCAGAATCCATACATTCTTATTTATGATAAGAAAATTTCTGCCATGAAGGATATCCTTCATATACTGGAAAAAGTTGCTCAAAGCGGCCGCCCGTTACTGATCATTGCAGAAGACCTGGAAGGGGAAGCATTGGCAACCCTGGTGGTAAATAAATTACGTGGTACCATTAAAGTAGCGGCAGTAAAAGCTCCTGGCTTTGGTGATCGCAGGAAAGAAATGTTGACTGATATCGCTATCCTTACTGCAGGTATCGTAGTAAGCGAAGAGCAAGGGTACAACCTGGAGAATGTGGACCTTACTTATCTTGGTCAGGCAGCTTCCGTAACAATTGATAAAGACAACACCACAGTTGTTGGTGGTAAAGGGGCTAAGAAAGACATCACTGCCAGGGTAATGCAGATAAAAGCCCAGGTAGAAAATACCACTTCGGATTACGATAAAGAAAAATTACAGGAACGCCTGGCTAAATTAGCCGGTGGTGTTGCCGTGCTTTATGTGGGTGCTGCTACAGAAGTGGAAATGAAAGAGAAAAAAGACCGTGTGGATGATGCACTACACGCAACCCGTGCTGCAGTGGAAGAAGGTATTGTACCAGGTGGTGGTGTTGCCTATATCCGTGCAGTTGCAAGCCTGGAACCTAAAGTAAAAGGCCAGATCGCTGACGAGCAGACCGGTATGGCAATCGTTCGCCGTGCTCTGGAAGAACCACTGCGTTGCCTTACCGCTAATGCAGGTATTGATGGTTCTATCGTAGTGCAGAAGATCAAAGAAGGTAAAGGTGATTTTGGTTTCAATGCCCGCACAGAGGTATATGAAAACCTGTTTAAAGCAGGCGTAATTGATCCTACCAAAGTGAGCCGTGTTGCACTGGAAAATGCCGCTTCAATCGCTGGTATGCTTTTAACCACCGAGTGTGTGATAGCAGACAAACCTAAAGAAGAAGCTCCTCATAGCCATGGCGCACCTGATATGGGTGGCATGGGTTACTAAGAGGGGGTTAATAAGTTATAAGTATAAAATTCTCCGCTGTCCCGATCATTATTGGGATGGCGGAGATTTTTTTTACGGGCCTTATCACTTTGTTCATTTTCGTTGTGTCTCCAGGGCAATCCATTGAAAACTTACCTGTGCAGCACGGGGACAGTGGTTCATTATAATAAATTACCGCTTACCCTCTTTTTTTCTTTTAAGCGCTAGCTTTGTTTCACTCTTTAAAAACAAAATCATGAACTGGATCATTTTAATAATCGCAGGATTATTTGAAGTAGGCTTTGCAACTTGTTTGGGCAAGGCAAAAGAAACAGCTGGTAACGCGGCTTTGTGGTGGTGGGGAGGTTTTTTTACATGTCTTGCTATCAGCATGTACCTGTTGTACAGGGCCACGCTCACCTTGCCAATCGGCACTGCTTACGCTGTTTGGACAGGGGTAGGAGCCGTAGGAACAGTACTGGTGGGCATCCTTGTTTTTAAGGAGCCGGTGGTATTTTGGAGGTTATTTTTTCTCACTACATTAATAGCTTCTATCATCGGCTTAAAAGTGGTGTCTGGTTAATTTTCCCTGCGGGGAGGGAAGGAGCTGTTATTTTTATTTTCCAGGGTAAGAAAAGCCCGAACGATAAGATATTGAGCAGCACAATAAGTCATCATAATTAAAAAGCCCGCAAAAGGCAAAGGGTCATGAAATTTATTAATGGCCAACAGGCTATCTGAGATAACGAATAATGCTGCACCCGCGACAAATTGTAAACCCGTAATTACCCCGACCATTCGGTATACATAAAACGTACACAGCAACATGCTGCAAATAATGCCGGCGTAAATTATCACAGGGATCTTTAAAGCCCCGAGCGAAGGGTAGACTAAATATATAAGCCCTGCACCGTAGATCATGACCAGCACAGGAATATAGGGATCGGTTCTCAAAAGAGACTTACCAGGTGTTTTTAACCGGGTAAAAAATATAATATAGAGAACGTGTGCTATCAAGAAAGAAAGCAGTCCATAAATAAAGAACAGCGGGTTTATATCCTCAATTGCCAGGAAAAGGTCGCCAAGAAATGAAAACGCCAGCGCGGCAATAATGAAATATTTTTTTGGATGATCACTTGCGAAATATACAGTGAGCGCCAGCACCGGCATTAGCAGGAGTTTTGTCATAAAACGTAGTTCTGCATGTGCCGCAACAATGGAAATGAGCTGAATGCCCGCCACAAGGATAAAAACCAGTAATCCATGATTGCGGAAAAACGCCTTCATGCTGTAGCTTGTTTAATATGCAATGTAAGGCTGACCGCCAAAAAACCTTTTCAGGGAATCCTTTGCCCGGAGTGTATCCGACAAGGGACTGGTGAAAGGCATTG